>CAYFYS010000092.1:0-7183 GCA_964347365.1 uncultured Rhodospirillaceae bacterium
GATGCCGGGGCACAACCGGGTGCCCAGCGCGCCGATGCAAGTGCCTCCGTCGCCGACTGCCGTTCAACGGATCGGTCGCGATGCCCCGGCCAGGACGGTCTGGCGGACCGGTACGGGCGGCCCATCGCGCCGGCCGCTTGTCACCGCCTCGGCGGCGCCCTGTTCCGCCTGCCCCGGCCGGGCCCGGCGGATCGCCTGCCAGATCCGTTCGTGCGTTGCCGGCATCGCAATCTCGTCGATGCCCAGCGGCGCCAACGCATCGAGGATCGCGCCCATCGTCGCCGGCAGCGCGCCGGTCGGCCCCGACTCCCCGACGCCCTTGGTTCCCAGCGGGTTCGATGCCGTCGGCCGCGGCATGCTGGTCACCGCGATCGGGCTCAGGTCCCGGGCACGCGGCAGGGCGTAGTCCATGAGCGAGCCGGTCAGGAGCTGGCCAGAGCCCGGCGCGAAGCGGATGTCCTCCAACAGCGCCTGGCCGATCCCTTGCGCGATCCCGCCATGCAACTGCCCGTAATAGAGCATCGGGTTGACCACCGTGCCGGCATCGCTGACGCACACGAACCGCTTGATCGCAACGGCGCCGGTTTCGGGGTCGATTTCGACTTCGCAGACCTGCGCCGATGACGGCCAGTTCCAATAACGCGGCGCAAAGAAGCCCTGCGCGCTGAAGCCGGGCTCGATGTCCGGCGGCAGGCGCTGCGGCGCGAAGGCCGCCGCGACCACCGCGTCCAGGCCGACCCGGCGGTCGGTCCCGCGCACCGCGAAGGCGCCGTCGTCGAAGGCGATGTCCGCGGTGGCGGCTTCGAGCAGATGCGCTGCGATCCGCCTGCCCTTGTCGATCACCTTGTCGGCCGCCACCGCGATCGCGGCACCGCCGATGCTGAGTGAGCGCGAGTTGAAGGTGCCCTTGCCGTAGACCGCGACATCGGTGTCGCCCTGGACGAACCGGATCGCATCGGGCGCCACGCCGAGGCGCTGGCACAGGATCTGCTTGAACACCGTCTCATGGCCCTGGCCGTGGCTGAGGGTGCCCATGATCAGCGCGATCGTGCCCGACGGGTCGAAGCGGATTTCCGCGCCCTCGATATTGGGGGTGGAGGTCTTCTTGACCGTGGCGGCGAGCCCGATGCCGCGCAGCCTGCCCCGCGCGGCCGAACGCGCACGCCGGTCGGCAAACCCGTCATAGGCGGCACCGTGGAGCGCGCGCTCCAGGTTCGCCGGGAAATCGCCGACGTCGTAGACGTGCCCCAGCGCGTTGGTCCATGGCATCATCTCCGACGTGACGGCGTTGCGGCGACGGATCTCCGCCCGGTCCAGCCCGCACGTCCGCGCGGCGATATCGACCATGTGCTCGGTGACGTAAGCGGCTTCCGGCGCGCCGGAGCCGCGATAGGGCGAGGTCGCGGTCGTGTTGGTGAACACGCCTGTCACCTCGGCCCGTACCGCCGGGGTCCGATAGATCCCGGCCAGCGTACCCAGATTGCCGATCGGCGGGCGCGGCCCGCGCACCGACAGATAGGCGCCGAGATTGGCGCAGGTTGCGATCTTGAGCGCAAGAAACCTCCCGTCTTCGTCGAAGGCGAGCGCGAGCGTGCTGAAATTGTCGCGCGCGTGGTCGTCGGTGGCGAATCCTTCGGTCCGGCTGGCGACCCACGTGACCGGCCGGCCGATGCGCCGGGCCGCCCACAGCACCAGCACTAGCTCGCGGAAGTTGGCGCCGCGCATCCCGAAACTGCCGCCGATATCGCCGCTGATCACTCTGATCCGGGTCTCCGCAACGCCGAAGACGTTCACGGCGAGTTCGTTCCTCACCTGGTGCGGGTTCTGCAGGCCGGTATGCAGCGTGTAGCGGTCCGCCCGGCGATCGTATTCGCCGATGCAGCCGCGCGGTTCCATCGCAACTGCGGTGATCCGATTAACCGCCAGATCGCGTTCGACGACGTGCGGTGCGCCGGCCATCGCCGCGGCCACGGCCTGCGCATCGCCTTCGGCGTGGGCGAAGCAGATATTGTCCGGACAGTCCGCCCACACTGCCGGTGCACCGGGCGCCAGCGCCTCGGCGATCGAGACCACGGCGGGCAGCGGCGTGTAGTCGACCGCGATCAGCGACATCGCATCATGCGCCCGGGCCTCGGTCTCGGCCACGACGAAGGCTACGGGATCGCCGACGAACCTGACCCTGCCGGTGACCAGCGCAGGTTGTGGCGGCCGCGGCATCGGGCTGCCGTCAGGCCGGGTGCGATCCTCCTCGCATCGCAGCGAACCCAGCCCGTCGGCCCGCACGTCGCGACCGGTCAGCACGGCCAGCACGCCCGGCGCGCGGGCGGCCCGCACGGTATCGATGCGCCCGATCGCAGCGTGGGCGTGCGGCGAGCGCAACACCACGCCATGGGCCTGGCCGGGCAGAGAAAGGTCGTCGAGGAACAGGCCGCGGCCGGTCAGCAGCCGGTGGTCTTCCTCGCGCGGGACCGGGCTGCCGATTCCGAAGCCGCTCATCCCGACCGGTCGCGGGCGCCGGTCTATTCTGCGGCGACGAGCTCCGGGTGTTCAACGTCGGATTCGTGCAGCGCCGGCATGACCTCGGCGGCGAACCGCTCCATGTTGGCCCGGGTCAGGTCGGGCGGCAGGGTGGCAAACTGGCACAGCGCCAGCAGATTGCCCAGCGCGATCGTCCGCTGGCAGTCGAGCAGCTTGCGGCGAACCGTATCGGGGCTGCCGATGATCACCACCTCGTTCTCCATCAGGGTCTCGATCGACTGCTGTCTGACGATGGACGATTTGTGCTTGCGCACGTTCTTGAGCGAGGCGATGGAGGTGTAGCCTGGCGGCAGCAGCATCTCCGGCGGGTTGCGCAGGAACTTGTTGGCGAAGGCCTCGATGTGTGGCCGGGCCTCATCGATCGCCTTCTGGTCGGTGTCCGCAACATAGATCGGCACCAGCCAGCCGAGCTGGTCCGCCGTGGCTTCGTAGCCGTATTCGCGCGCCTTGTCGCGGTAGCCGGTCATGAACTTGCAGACCGACCGGAACGGGCTGTAGGTCTGCATATAGGTGTATTTGCGGTCCGGGTGCGCGGTCCACTCGATGGTCTCGTAGGAGCCCTGCGAGGGGCACCAGATCGGCGGGTGCGGCTTCTGATAGGGCCGGGGCCACAGATTGACGTACTCGAAATGATAGTGCTCGCCTTCGAAGGCGAAAGGACCCTCCCGGGTCCAGGCCTGGATGACCAGGTCGTGCGCCTCGTGGAAGCGGGCGTGCGAGAAGGCCGGGTTGGCGCCCATGGAGTAGTACTCGCAGCCGATGCCGCGGACCATGCCGCTGATCAACCGCCCGCCGGTGATGCAGTCGATCATCGCATGCTCCTCGGCCAGGGTCAGCGGATGCTCCCTGATGCCGAAGGCCGATCCGACGATCGCAATCTTGGCGCGCGTGGTCCGGCGCGCGAGCGCGGACGCGGTCACGATCGGCGAGGGCATGATGCCATAGGCGTTCTGGTGGTGTTCGTTCACGCACAAACCGTCGAAGCCGAGCTCCTCGCCATATTCGAGCTCGTCCAGATAGCGGTTGTAGAGTTCGCGCCCCTTCTCCGGGTCGAAATAGCTGTTGGGGAGCACCACCCAGGCCGATCGGTATTTCCGGTCGTAGTCCAGGTCGAGATAGGCGTAGGGCATCAGGTGGAAGAGAAAGACTTTCATGACATCACCCGCAACGTCCGAGCGCACAGTGTACGCCCGCCAACGGAGCGCGACAACAGGCCGGCTGGCCCGGAAGAAGGGAGGATAACGGCGTCGGACACCATATTTCCGAGAAGCCGCTGCCGGAGCCAATCGAGGACTGCCCGGAGAACGGGATGCAGCCGATCCTCGCAACCCCGCCGCACAAGGAGGAGACCCGGCGGTACATGCCGGAGAGCGACCATCAGCCGCCCGTTCGATCACCTCGGTACACGATTCCCAAAGATTTCGGTCGCCATCGCCAAGGTCCGCCGCGTTGACGTACACGCCCTGATCTGAGAGAATCGACTCAGATATCACGATACAAGGATTTATAAGCTATAACGCCAAGAAATATTTTGTTACAATCCACTCGAGATATTCCAGGTAAACTGGATCTTGTGGCAGGTAAAATGACACTCATGACTTTCGTTTCTAAAGTTATTTCTGAGAATGGTCTGAAAAGACCCGACGATCGTCCGCTTTATCGCTACAAACTTGCTCCAGAAACATTCGCTGGGCTTGAGAAGGCGCTGCAGTTGCGTGTCGATGCGGGGTGGGAGGTGGGAACCGCCGCTCCGGGTTTCGTACTCTGGGCTGCCGAACACATACGGGCGCGGTTTCCCGGCGGGGTATTGAAGTGGGCCTTCGTCCTCGATGGCCTCGGTCTTCCACCCGATGATCAGGATCTCGGCAGAACGCTTGTGGAACAGGGCCTGTCCTGGTGGGGCCGCAAGATCAGAGTGTCGGACATGGGCGTCCGCTTGTTCCTTTACAGCCTCATGGCCGAAGGCGGGCTTCCCGAAGCACTTTTAAAGACGCCCGGGCTTTACCGCGACGTCGTCATGGGGCTGTTGGCCGAGATCGAAGCCGAAGGGGGAACCGACGCCGGGCCTTGGGCCGAACAGATGGCATCGCGGTGGATAACAAGACTCCCGCAGACGTTCCAAAACGCCGACAGCACGCGCCTCCTGTCCGGTCTCGCCCTGTCCCTCGCCGAATTGCGCGCGGCGTTGCCAGACGATGTGCCCGAAGCGGCGGCCGAACACTGGCTGAACAAGCATTGGCCCGATTGGATCGCGACCATCCCGCTGCGCATGACGCCGGAGATCGCCGAAAGCCTGATACGCCCCGCGCTTCGGGCCGAACGCGGCACGCGCGCCGTGGTGGCCGGGCCGTTGTGCGGGCGCGAGTTGCGGCGTGACGCAACGGGGTGTTGGCGCGGCTATCTGATCCTCCACGACGACGGATGGCTGCCGAAGGAGCTTTTCCCGGGCGCGGAGCATCTCAGGCTTCGGTTGTTGCCGACCGCACAGTGGATCGACGAGGTGAGTTACAGCGCCGCGCCTGACGGGAACGGCTGGCAGCTTCGGCGGTTCGGAGGAGCCGCCGGGACCAAGGCTCAGGTTGCGCCGCAGACGCCCTTCACGCTTGCGGCCTTTGCGGACGGTCGGCCCAAGGGAGAGGCGGTGATCGACGCCGGCCTCCCGACCCCTGCCGAAGCGCCAAGCTTTTGGCGCGCCGCCGACTTGAACGCGTGCGCGGCCACCGATCGCCTGATCCCGCTTGCCGGCGCAGGGCGGACAAAAGCGCCTTGCCTGTGGCTTCTCGGACCCGAGGAGGTGGAACCAGAAGCAGAAGCGGGCGTGAGCCTTGACGAGGAGGAAACCGCGCCGGGCGGGTTTCTCTGGCGGATCTCGGGAAAAGGTACGCTCCGCCTCGGCAACAGACGTTATTGGATCGAGACGGGAGCGGAGGAAGAGGCACCCGACGCCCGGCTGCTTCCGTTCGGCCAGACTCTTCGTGGCTGGCGTCTTGACGCTCACGTGCCGGCCTACTGCGGAGACGTGACCATTTGTGGGCAGATCGGCGCAGCGCCGCTTCGGCATATCGGAGAGCGCGCGCTGCGACGAATCGCAGGGCAGTCTCTGGGAAGCGAAATCGTAGAATGGGTGCGGGACGACGAAATCCTGGCGCGCCTTCGACTCGTCCGACTTCCATCGGCTGCGCGTTTTCATCTGCGCGAAGAAGCTCCCGGGCGCGTGGCGCTCACGGCCGAAGGGCTCGAAGCCGGCTGGCGAGTCCGGCTCGGCGCAGGAGAGATGGAAACAGGAGGCGATCCGGAACACGGAACAATTACTTTAATTTTGGAAACATCGGGGGCGATGCCAGGTCTTGTCTGGCTGAGACTGTCCGATCCGGAAACGGGGCGGACCGTGAAGCTTCACGCGGCCTGGCCGGCGCGAACCGGGCTGATCCTTGACCCGGAAGGTGCCCGGCTTGCCGAGAACCGGCCGATATCAGCCGAGGGGCTACATGGATGGCGCGCCATGGTGCCAGAGGGTGTGCATGGCGATCTTCAACTGCAGCTTGTGGGCCATCGTCCGATTTCCCTGCCAGCGGCAGGAGAGATGTCGCTGGCAAGCACCACACAACCTATTCAGGCGATGCTGGCGCAGGGAGGTCCGGACGCGCAGGTGAACCTGTGTCTAGTCGTCTCCGGAAAGGAAAGTCACCGGCTGGAGATTCGTCGTTACCACGATCGCGCTGTGGTGGAAGCCGGGGTCTTGCACACGGGTCTCGACAGGGACGGGCCGGTCGTACCCGCAACCACTCTCGCCACCCAACTGAACAGGCTCAGAGGCGCCAGTCTTCATGCTGTCGACATTCGCAGCCTCGAGCAGGTCGGGCCGATCGATAACAGCGCTTCGGTCGATCTCCGCCGGCATCTCGGGGATGCGGGAGGCCCCTGGCTGATCCAGTCCCGCGTCGATGGACGGGCTCAGCGCGCGGTGACCTGGAGTCCGCATACCCCACAGGAAACATCTCGAGAAGACCGAATCAACGCCCATGCCGGGCAATGGCGGCGGCTTGTTTCCATTCCTGACGATCCTGAATGGGATCGGTCATGGAAGCTGATAACGGCAGTCCGGGAAGGTGGGGATCCGAGTTTTCTCGATCAGGTTCAGGCGCTGGCGACGGTGCCGACGGCAGCTATTTCGCTGGCCTTGCGTGTCTCCTACAAAGAGCTCTCCGAGGTTCTGGCGCTGGAATCTGCGGTTCCGATTTTCTGGCCGGCTCTGACGGTTTCGGATTTCACCGAAGCGGTCAAGGCCGGGCATGCGCGATGGCGGGCAAAGCTGGCCCCGTACTTTGATGAACAAGAGACCGAAACCGAAGCCGATGGCGCGCTTGTGCGACGGGTCGGTGAGATTCTGGCGCTTCGACCGGAGCTGGCGGGACATGCGTGCTGGGCGCTGAACGCTTCCGGGCTGTTCCCAAGGATCATGCACGTCCCGGACCATCAGCAGACATTGGCGCCGGTATTGATTCCCGATCCCGCGGATCGCCTCGAAACCGTCGCCCAAGAAGCCGCGCGGCGCTTCGATCGGCTGCCCCAGGGAGTGGGTGGCCTCGAACCGCGCGCCCGCCCGGCCGGGCTCACGTTCCACCGCGATGCCCAGTCGATGATC
>CAYFYS010000093.1:0-7168 GCA_964347365.1 uncultured Rhodospirillaceae bacterium
TGGCCGGCCGCCGATGCGGTCGATGCGATCGAACGGGATTGCGGCCTGCCCGTTGTCGCGAGCGATCCGGCCGATTTCTGGGCGGCCTTCTCCGGCCTCGGGCTGCGGTTGAAGATCGAAGGCTTCGGGCAGCTTCTGGCCGGGCTGGAGAGCGGCTGACCGGCTCCGCCACAAAAGGGTGCGCGCAATATCGGCTTGCGCCGCAACCGAGAGGGTGCGAGCCTTGGCGCCGACGCCCTAGCCCGTGGGACGGGGCCGGACGAAACTCTCAGGGAGTGGACACATATGAAACAGATCGGACGCCGCCTCGCCACGACCGCGCTCGTCGCGGCCGCCGCGCTCGCTGCGGCAGGCGGCGCGTGGGCGCAGAACTACGACGGCCGGACCATCAAGATCATCATTCCCTACGGCCCGGGCGGCACCTACGACAAGTACGGCGCGACGTTTTCCGACAATCTCGGCAAGTTCATCCCGGGAAGCCCCAACATTATCCTCCAGCACATGCCCGGAGCCGGCGGGGCGAAGGCGATGAACTGGGCCTACAACGTCATGCCCAAGGACGGCTTGCACATGATCGTGCCGCTCGACAATTCGGTCGTGAACCAGCTCATGCGGCCGAAGAAGATGCGCTACGACGCGCGTAACCTTTCCTGGGTCGGCTCGTCGAACCAGACCAACATGGTCATGGTCGTACGCACCGATACGGGCGTGAAGACCTGGGAGGACATGCGGGACATCCAGATCATCGCCTCGACCAGCGGCAAGAACTCCACCGGCTACATCGTGCCCAAGCTGGCTGCGGAGCTGCTCGGTCTGAAGGTGAAGATCGTCACCGGCTACAAGGGATCCTCGCGGTCGATCCTGGCCATGGAGCAGGGCGAGTCCAACGCCGCCTCGTTCAACTGGCTGGCCTGGAGCTCCAAGGTTCCGCAATGGTTCACCGGCGCGAAGCCTTTCGCCAAGGCCGTCCTGCAGGTCGGCGTCTTCCGCGATCCTGATCTGCCGGCCGACGTGCCGATGCTGGGCGATCTGGTCAGCGACCCGATGGACAAGGCGGTGGTGCGGTTCATCGCCGTCGCCGGGCTTCTCGGGCGCGGCCTGGCGCTGCCGCCGGGCGTCCCGGAATCGGCGACCGCCACCCTGCGCGCGGCATACGACAAGATGAACGCCGATCCGGCGTTTGCCACTGATCTCGAGCGCCGCCGCCTGCGCCTGATGGCGTCCAACGGCGCCAGGATCCAGGAAGTCGTCAACCAGGCGCTGGACGAAGCCTCGCCTGCGGTGGTCGCCCACGCCCGTGCGTTGATCTTCGGCAAGTAATCCGGAACAGGCCGGGCGGGAGGGGACCTCCCGCCCGGTTTCGTCGGGCCGCCGGTCCGGTTCAACGCTTGGGTGACAGAACCACGCCGGCGAGGTCGGCTGCGGCCGCAGCCGTGGCCGCGGTGAGCGCGCAGACCGTCATCGGCACCGTCGTGCCGTCGGCGGTCATCGCGACCAGCTGGGTGGCCGCGGCGATAGGCGCATACTGGCCGAAGACGATCATGCCGGTCGCGGTGCCGGCAAGCCGCGGGTCGGTGTTGATCGCCGCGGCCTGGGCGTGCGGCATGCCCAGGCCCTGGCCGAGCGCCAGCACCAGGATCGGCAGGAAGAGGCTCAGCGGCATCAGACCCCGGAGCGCGATCAGCGCCGGCAGGCACAGCGCGCCGGCCACCGAGGCGATCGCCCCGGCGATGATCAGGGCGTTGCCCGACACACGACCGGCCAGCCGGCCGGCGTAGGCGTGCAGCAGCGGCACGCCCGGGACATCGACGCCGGGCCGGGTCTCGCCGCTCACCGCGATCGCGATCAACAGCCCCAGCCCGCCGAAGACGGCCGGGGCGATCAGGATCGACTGCCAGCCGAGAGCATCGGTCAGCATGCCGCCCAGCGGTGGGGCGATCATCGGGCCGAGGACATAGGCCGTGGTCAGATAGGCCAGCATCTGGCCCAGCCGCGCCGTACCGTAGATGTCGATGACGATCGTGCGCGCCATCACCATGCCGCTGGCCGCGCCGGCGCCCTGGAGGATGCGCCCGGCGACCAGGACCGGCAGCCGGCCGAACCGGTCCGACAGGCTGCCGTAGCACAGGGTGGCCACCGCCATGGCGAGCATCGCCGCGCTGAAGGAAAGCTGCGCGGCACCCTCCTGGACGGCGAACGCCTGCTGCACATGGGGCAGGGCGGGCAGGAAGAGATGCACCGACAGCGGCCCGGCCAGGGTGACGGCCACCAGGGCGAGGAAGAACGGCCTGCCGCGCGTGCTCATCCGGGCTTCGCGGCCCGGTTTGCGGCCACCGCCGCGCCGCGCGCGCTCACGGGCCGCCGGCCGCAACCCAGATCAGCCGCAGCGCGAGCAGGGTCAACAGGGTCTGGAAGAGGATGCGGAACAGCCTTTCGGGGATCCTGTCGAGCGTCATCCGGGCGAGCCAGGCGCCGATGACCGAGCTTGCGATCATCGCCGCCATCAGGGGGGCGTAGCTGCCAAAGCCGACGCCGATCGCACCGAACGCCGCGAGCTTGGCGACGTGGACGATGCACATCAGGCCGCTGACGGTGGCGATGTGATTGCGCCTGTCCGGCGCGACCGCGGCGGTGAAGGTCGCAAGCAGGGTGCCGGTTGCGCTGATGAACACGCCGAGGAAGGTGACGATGAACCCGACGAAGACGAAGCGGCCCCGTTCCGGTCCGAACCGCGCAAGCCGCGGCACCCAGGCCAGGACCAGGACGCTGACGCCGAGGATGATCTGGAGCGTACTCTGCGGCAGGCTGATGAAAATCCGCCCGCCCGCCGCCGCCCCGACAACACAGCCCAGCGTGAACGGCCCGACGATGCCGCGCAGCAGATAGCGCCAGCGCGAGGCGAAGATGCTGGCACTGCCGCCGAGCTGGACCACGGTGTGGATCGGGATCAGCAGCGCCGGGGGGAAGACGAACGCCATCAGCGCCAGCAGGATCAGCCCGCCCGCCGTGCCGGCGACCGCGGCGATGAAGTTGGTCAGCAGCGCCGCGGCGCACAGCCCGGCGAAGACCAGCGGACCGATCCCCGCCATCCCCGCAAGCGCGCTGTCCGCCCCGCCCATTGTCGTCCATTCGCGGGCCGTCCCGATGGCGCTGTGGCCGCCGCGCCGCAGCGCCGCGGCGCGTTATCGAAGGGACGACGCCCGCCGCGCTATTGGAGGCCGAGCAGCCGAAGCGCTGCCGCGCAGACTTCATGGCCGGGCTCGGCCAGGGTGTCCAGGACGGTGAAGTGATCGCGCCCGGCCGGCACGACGATTTCGGCGGGCACGCCGTGGGCGCTCCAGGCCTCGGCGAAATCGCGGGCCTGGCGGACGAACTCCTGCGACTCGGCGCCGCCGGCCACGACCACCATCGGCGCCCTGGTCGGCGGGACGGCGAATGCCGGGCTGAGAGCGCGCGCCTCCGCCTCGTCCAGCCCGATCGGGTCGTTGATCGGGGTCAGCCGGATCGGCTGGAGATCGTAGATGCCGCTGATCGGCAGCCCGGCCGCAACGAGGTTCGCGGGCAGGTCATCGGCGAAGCCCGGCCAGTCGGTCGCCAGCATCATCGCCGTCAGGTGTCCGCCCGCCGAGTGGCCGGCGACCACGATCCTGTCGCGGTCGAAACCCAGGCGCGGCCCCTCGCGCCACAGGAACGCGACCGCCCGGCGCACCTGATCGGTAAGCCGGGTCAGGCTGATATCGGGGCACAGCGCGTATTCGATGTTGGCGAATGCGGCCCCGGCGGGCACCACCTGTTCGGCGAGGAAGGCGAAGGGCTCCTTGTCGTTCCACTGCCAGTAGCCGCCGTGAATGAAGGCCAGCAGCGGGCCGCCGTCGTTCTCGGGCAGGAACACGTCCAGCCGTTCGCGCGGGCCGGGGCCGTAGGCGAGATCGCGCTCGGCCCGGCCGGCGGCGGCAACGAAGGTCTCCGCGCGCCCGGCCTGTTCGGTCTTGTGCGCCTCGCGGACGTCTTCGGCGACCATCGCCCGGTTGTTGTACTGCGCATAGAGCGCCTCGGAATCGTAGTCCCGGTAAACCGTCTCGCCCATCCCGCCGATCCTCGCCTTTTCGTTCGAACCCGACATGCCGCGGGGCCATAATGCCGGACGCCGGGCGGGGCCGCAAAGAGCCCGCGGATGGTCCGGGGCGCAGCCGCGGCCGGTCGAACGGAGAATCACCGATGATCAATCTGAAGGATATTCGCTATCTCCGGATCGGGACTCCCGATCTGGAGGGCGCGATCAGGTTTGCAACCGACGTGGTCGGATTGCAGCTCGTGGCAAGGGAAGGCAAGGCCGCCTATTTCCGCAGCGATACCGTCGCGGTGCGCGGGGATACCCGCGACCATACGCTGGTCTATTTCGAGGGCGACCCGGCCGATCACACGGTCGGGTTCGATCTGTTGGACCCCGACGATCTGGACACCGTCGGCGCCGAGCTGGAAAAAGCCGGCCGGCCGGTGCGCCACGGCACGCGCGAGGAATGCGCGCTGCGCCGCGTCCACGACATGATCACAACGCGCGATCCCACCGGCAACAGGATCGAGATCGTCGCACGTCCCTATCACAGCGGTGTGCGCTATTTCCCGGGCCGGGATGCCGGCATCACCCATTTCAGCCATATCGGGCTCTACAGCAGCGATGCGCGCCGCGATCAGAACTTCTGGACCCGGATCTGCAATGCCCGCGTGTCGGACTGGCTCGGGGAATCGCCGTTTCTTCGCATCGACACCGTCCATCATTCGGTGGTGCTGTTTCCCACCGACCACGGCGGCATCGAGCACATCAACCACCAGGTCGAAGACATCGATGACGTGATGCGGGCCTATTACTGGCTGCGGGAACAGGGCGTTCGCATCGTCTGGGGTCCCGGCCGACACCCGATCTCCACGGCGATCATGGTCTATTTCGAGGGGCCGGATGGAATGGTTTTCGAGTATTCCTGCGGGGTGAAACACATCGCCCCGGAAGAGGAGGCGACCTATCGGCCGCGGCAGTTCGGCATGGATCGGTTCAACGGCTGCATGTGGGGCTCGACCCGCACGCTGCCCGAATCGCGCACCGAGGCGCTCGATTTCACAAGGGCCGGGGCGGCGGAGTAGTCGCAGCGCGCGGGCGGTCTACGCCCCGGGGCTGGTCGCGGTCACTCCGCCGTCGACCACCAGGCACTGGCCGGTGATATAGGCGGCATCCTCTGAGGCGAGGAAAAGCGCGGCACGGGCGACGTCCCAGCCGTCGCCCATCCGGCCCATCGGGATCTTCGCCGACCGCGCGGCGTGGTAGGCCGCGACCGTCGCATAGCCTTTGCGGATATGGTTGGGCACCCCGTCCTTCTCGCGCAGGATGAAGGGGGTGTCCATCAGCCCCGGCGCGACGCAGTTCGCCCGGATGTTCCTGGCGGCGTACTCCACGGCGATGTTCTGGGTGAGCTGGTTGAGCGCGCCCTTGGCCGCCGAGTAAGCGGTCGAAGGCACGCCGATATGGCTGATGCCGGCGATCGAGGAGATGCTGACGATCGCCCCGCCGCCCTGGCGCTCCATGTGCGGCAGGACCGCCTTGATGGTCATGAAGGCCGCCGTGACGTTGCGCGCCAGCACCGCGTTCCAGTCATCGACGGCGGTCTCGTCTATCGCCGATCCCGGTCCCGAGCCGCCGACGTTGTTGTGCAGGATGTCGATCCTGGAGAACCGCTCGATGCACGCGGCCACCATTGCGGCCACCTCGCGCTCGTCGGTGACATCGGCCCGGTGGGCTGCGCACACGCCGTGCGCATCCTCGATGATCGTCCGGGTCTCTTCGGCTGCCTCGCGCCGGTTGTCGACCGCAAAGACCCTGGCACCTTCGCAGGCGTAGAGCACGGAAGCGGCCTTGCCGTTGCCCCAGCCCGGACCGATCGAGCCGGCGCCGGTGACCAGAGCCACCTTGCCCGCGACCCTGTCGCCCTTTCTGGGGATGCAAGCGGTCATGTTCGCGCGCCCTTCAGGCCGCCTCGGCCGCCGCGACCGGCCGCGGCAGGATCGGCGAATCGGCATCGAAACGCACGCCGTCCTTGAGTACGAAACGCGGCACCACCGCGCGCTCGGCGATCATCACGTCGCCCGAATTGTCGCGCAGTTCCCAACGGCCGGAGACCAGGTCGACCACGCTTACATCGGCCGCGCGGCCCTTCTTGAGCGTGCCGATATGCGTTTGCATGCCCAGCATGATGGCGGCGTGCGAGGTGACCATCTTGACCACATCGGGGAGCGCGAGGCCGAGCGTCAGCAGTTCCGTCATCGCGTGGCACAGGCTGAACGGGGCGTTCTCGACAAAGGGGTCGTACCACTTGGATGTCGCGCCGATCGACTCCTCGGGCGCGCTGACGTTGTAGCCGTGCAAATCCGCGCCCAGGGTGTAGGGGATGATCCCCTGGTCCAACGCCGCGCGCGCCAGCTTGAGGCTGAAATGCGAGCCGTGACCGACATCGATCCGCACCCCGCGCGCGATCGCCTCCTTCACCACGGGATGGACCTTGCCGGTCTCTGCGGAGATGAACCCGCCCGGATGGCGGGTGAACGGATGGGCGAGGATGTCGCCCTCCTCCATCATGGGCACGAGCGCGCGCACGACCGCGTCCGGGTCGATGTCCCGGTTGTCCCTGGTCGGCCACATCTGGCCCAGATGGATGTAAACCGGAAGCTTGGCGATGCGCGCGATCTCCTTGGCGCGGCGGACCACTTCGCAACCCCAGCGCGAGGCGCCGCCGATCTCGCCGTGGGCCTTGATGCCCTTGACGATGTCGGCGTTGTCGATCGCCGCCTGGGCGGTGCCCTCGACATCGACCTGGTCGGGGCCGTAGAGCGAGGGGTAGTAGTGCCCCTCCAGCCCGCCCACCAGATAGGCCGAGATGAAGCACAGCACGCGCGTCCGCGCCTGATCGACGACGAAGCGGCGGAAACCGGGGATGGTCATCAGGCTCGGCCCGCCCTGGTCGACCAGCGTGGTCACGCCGGAGCGGACGCCGCACATGTCCGCATCCAGCCCGAACTTCCCCGTGACGTGCTTGTAGACATGGTCATGGGTGTCGATCATGCCTGGCAGGACGATGCTGCCGGTCACGTCCATCACCCGTTTGGTGCCCTTCAGCCCCTT
>CAYFYS010000094.1:0-7166 GCA_964347365.1 uncultured Rhodospirillaceae bacterium
GGAGCCAGCGTGTCCGACAACGATCCTGCATACGCCACAGCAAACGCAACAGTGGCCGTCAGTCTCGAAGGCGCTGCCCTTCACCGTCGCCGAAGCGGGATCTGGATTCTCCGGCACCTCTGTCCCCCAACGTTGGTGTGGCCGCGATCATAGGGCAGGCCGAACGCGGGGGGAAACCGCGCAGCGGCTGCGGTGCGGACATCGGCGCTGCGCGCGGCGCTGGCACGCTACCGGCGGCTCGGGCACAATGGGTGTCGGTGAACCGAAACGGGAGTGTTCCATGCCGCAATCAATACTCGTTGCGCGGCAGGGCGCGATCGCGACCATCACGCTCAACCGTCCGGAGAAGCGCAACGCGCTCGACGCGGCGGCCTGGACGGCGCTCGGCGAGGCGGTGGAGGGGCTCTCGCACGACGACGGGCTGCGCTGCATCGTCCTGCGTGGCGCAGGACCGGATGCCTTCGCCGCCGGCGCCGACATTTCGGGCTTCGAAGAGGAGCATTCGACGATCGAGCTCGCCAAGGCGTACAAGGCCAGGACCGATCACGCCGTCGCAGCGATCGCGCAAGGCAGGCATCCCGTGGTGGCGATGATCCACGGCTACTGCCTGGGTGGCGGGTTCGAGATCGCCGCTGCATGCGACATCAGGATCGCCGCGGAGTCGAGCCGGCTCGGCGTCCCGGCCCGGCTGATGGGTCTTTACCTGGGCTACGGGCTGCTCGATACGCTGGTCCATGTCGTCGGCCGGGCAACGGCGTTGGAGATCGCGCTCGAAGGCCGGGTCTACACCGCCCGCGAGGCCTATGAGAAGGGGATGATAAACCACGTCGTACCCGAGGAGGCGCTGGAGGAGGAAGCCTATGCCTCGGCGCGCCGGATCGCCGAGGGTGCGCCGCTGGCCGCCCGCTGGCACCGCCAGGCGATCCGTCGATTCGCTTCGTCGGCACCGCTGAGCGCCGCCGAGATCGCGGAGTCCTACGCCTATGCCGACACCGAGGACTACCACGAGGGATACCGGGCCTTCCTGGCCAAGGAAAAGCCGGTCTTCAGGGGACGATAGGCGATGGGCGAGGCGGCGACCGGCCCGCTCGCCGGGCTGAAGATCATCGAATGCGCCCAGGTCGTGGCCGGACCGACCTGCGGCTACATGTTGGCCGACCTTGGCGCGGAGGTCATCAAGGTCGAGCGTGCACCGCTGGGCGATGACGTAAGACGCATGGCCCCGCCCACGATCGGAGGCGAATCGGCCGCCTTCATGATGCTCAACCGCAACAAGCGGGCGATCGTGCTCGATCTCAAACAGGACGCCGGCAAGGAGGCGTTCCGGCGCCTTGTGCGCGGCGCCGACGTGGTGGTCGAAAACTACCGCATGGGGGCGATGGACCGGCTCGGACTGGGCTACGATCGTCTGCGCGAAGAGAACCCCGCGCTCATCTACGCCGCGATCTCGGGCTTCGGGCGGACCGGCCCCTACGCCCACCGTGGCGGATACGACCTTGTCGCCCAGGCGATGTCGGGGTTGATGAGCATCACCGGGGAGGCACCGGGCCGGCCGCCGGTCAAGATCGGATCGCCGATCGCGGACTTCGCCGCCGGTGTCCTGGCAGCGTTGGGGATCGCGGCCGCCTACGCGCATCGGCTCAAGACCGGCCAGGGGCAATTTCTGGACACCTCGTTGTTCGAGGCCGGGATTTCGGCGACGTTCCACCAGGCGGCGATGTATCTGGCCACGGGCGAGCCGCCGACTCCCCTGGGCTCTGCCCACCCCTTGAGCGCGCCCTACCAGGCTTACGAAACCGCCGATGGCTGGATCACCGTGGGCGCCGGCAACCAGGCCAACTGGTCGCGGCTTGCCGCCGCGCTTGGCGCACCGGCGCTTGCGGAGGATCCGCGGTTTGCGACCAACGCCCTGCGGATGGCGAACCTGGATGCGTTGAACCGCGCGCTCGACCCCCTGTTCAAGCTGCACACGACCGCGGCGCTCATGGACGCTCTGGAAACGGCCGGCGTGCCCGCCGGGCCGGTGCTCGACATCGGCCAGATGAGCGAGGATCCACAGACCCGTGCGCGCGAAATGATCATGGAAGTCCAGCACAGCCGGGTCGGGCCGGTGCGCACGCTGGGACCGCCGATCAAATTCTCCGCCACCCCCGCCAACGTGCGCCGGGCGGCACCCCATCTGGGCGCGCACTCCGCGGAGATCCTGCGCGAGTCCGGTTATGACGAGGACGCCATCGCGGCCATGGCTGCGACCGGCGCCGTCATCCTCGACCAGGATCCAGGCTGATCGGATCGGGGCCGCCCCATTCGCTGCGCACCATGGCTATCGTCCCGGGATCGAAGAAGCCGTCGATGCGGCGCCCGATATCGGCCACCAGATCCGGCGCGCCGGCGGCGGCGCGCCACCAGGTGCTCTGTCCGGCGCCCCCGCCGGTGGCCCAGGCCTCCGCCTCGACCCGCCACTTGGCGAACCAAGTCGTCGTGCGCAGCCATGTAAGCCGCCGCATCGGCAACAGCCACGGTTCCAGAGCGCGGCCAAGGCCCGCCGGGATGCGCGCCCGATAGGCGTCATAAAATCCGATCACGTCCGCGCGGGCAAGAACCGCCTCGCAGTCCGCATCCCACATCGTGGAGGTGTAAAGGCTCGCATGAGCGACATCGATCGCCGGGGAGCCGTACAGCGCCTTCTCGAGATCGACGAAAACCGCGCGCCCTCTGCCCGGGCGCTCGATCAGAAAGTTGCCGGGATGGGTATCCGTACCGCACAGCGTGATCGGTTGGGGCGCACCGGCGTGCCGGGCCGCGAACCGTCGTGCCCAAGCGACCTCTTCGCGGATCTGCGCCCGGGCGTCCTCCTCCAGCCCGGCGCGGTCGAGATAGCCGGCCTGTTCGGTGATGAAACCCAAGATGCCGGCCACGGGGTCGGCGTGGACCGCCAGCGGCGCCCGGTCAGCCTCCGGCGGCAGCGCCACAGTGTGGAGTCCGACCAGGCATGATGCGATCGCGGGCAGAGCCAAGGGCAGGCGGGCCGGCGCGCCCCGGATCAGCGCGACCACCAGGCCGCCATAGGCAAGACCGGGACGTGGCGCGATGACGCCGGTCAGCGCCGGGGTACAGCCGCTCGGTTGCGCGCGTGCGAAACAGGCGCTCTGGTAGGCCAGGTTGGCCGTCGGGTCGAGCCCGAACTGGCTGGAGCGCGGCAGACGAAGCACATGACCGGTACCCGCGATTCGGACGTGATCGTGGAACAGCCCCTTGACGTGCAGCGGTTCCAGCGCACCCGCCGGGGTGTCCTCGAATCCCTCCACGCCACGCAGCCCCGCCAGCACGGCGTCAAGGTCCAGGGGGCGGCCGATTGCTCCCTTCGCCGGCATGATCCAGATCAGGTTCCGTGGGTCTGTTCTCGACCCGCCCGCGGGCGCCCAGCCCGCCGGTCACGGTGCCGCGGCCGAGCGGCCGGGTCAAGGTCGCCGACCGTCCGGCGGCGGCGCCTCCTCGAGAGCGGCCTTCATGACCGCGCGTTTGCGGCGCGCCCACAGCCACAGACCAAGGCAGAGGACCGCGCCGGCCAGAACCGGCCAACGCAGCCCCACAAGGCTGGACAGGCCGCCCATCCCCAGCGCCCCCAACGCCGGGGCGCCGCGGCCGATCATGCCATAGAGGCTCATCACCCGGCCACGCAGCGCCGGTTCCACTGCGCTTTGCATCAGCGTCTGCTCGCCGACGCCGACCACGATCATCGCGAACCCGGCTACCACCAGGCACGGCAACGCGAGCCAGAAGATGTCCGTCGCGGCGAAACCGATCAACGCGCACGACGCCACCGCGATGGCCGCGACCGTGGTTTCCGTCAGACCGACGACGGCGCCGCGCTGGGCAAGCCAGGCGGCGCCCAGCAGCGCGCCGAGCCCGGTCATCGATGTCAGCCAGG
The DNA here is from genome assembly GCA_964347365.1 of uncultured Rhodospirillaceae bacterium. GTDB lineage: Bacteria > Pseudomonadota > Alphaproteobacteria > MPNO01 > MPNO01 > CAYFYS01. Next base: position 3,932 of record CAYFYS010000094.1, read on the forward strand.
CGAGCCCCTCGGCGCCGCGTCCGAAGACGGCATCGGCGAAACCCGGCAGCAGCTCCATATAGGGGCGCGCCAGCAACGCCAGCAGGACGAGAATGATCAGGATCGGCGCGATGCCCGGGTGACGCGCGGCATAGCCGTAGCCCTCGGCGATCTCGCGCGGGATATTGCGGATCGAGCGCGCGATCGGCGGCGCTTCGCCGCGCTCGAAGCGGATCAGCGACAGGACGAGGATGAAGACCGCAAAGCTCGCCGCGTTGACGAGGAAGGCATAACCGATCCCGGCCTGGACGATCACCAGACCCGAGATCATCGGGCCGAGAAACCGGGCACCGTTGAAGATCATCGCGTTGATTCCGATCGCCGCGGCGAGGTCCTTGCGCGGCACCAGGCTCGGGACGATCGCCAGACGGACCGGCTGTCCAAAGGAAACGCTGATCCCGCCGAAGAGGACGAGCGCGAGCAGAATCTCCACCGTCATCACGCCGGCGAGCGTGATCGCGCTGAGAAGGCTCGCCTGGAGCAGGTTGACGCACTGCACCACCTTGGTCGCCGTCAGCTTGTGAGCCCGATCGGCGACCGCCCCGGTGACCGGTGCAAGAACGACTGTCGGGAACAGATCGGCGAAAGCGACCACGCCCAGCCACCAGCCGGATTCGGTCAACTCCCAGGTCAGCCATCCCACCGCGACCCGCTGAATCCACGTTCCCGTGTGGGAGCCGACATTGCCGATCGAGAATAAGCGGAAGTCCCGGTGGGAGAGCGCATCGCCGATGGGCTCGAGACGGTTGACCAGCGCAACCGGGACCTTGATCGCGTGCATCGCCGCCACCATAGCAGAACCGGCCGCTGGCGATCACCGTTGCCGGTTCGGCCGGTGCAAGCTAGCTTCACGCGAACGGATCCGGAGAAGGAGAACACGACCATGCCCGATACGGCCCGCACCGCGGTCAACACGCTGGAGCCGTACTTCATGCCGTTCACCATGAACCGGCAGTTCAAGTCGGCGCCCCGCATGGTCGTGGCCGCCGAGGGTATGCATTACGCCACCGAGGACGGGCGCACGCTGCTCGACGGCGGCGCCGGGATGTGGTGCGTCAACGCCGGCCATGGCCGGGCCAGGATCACCCGGGCCATCCAGGCCCAGGCGGCCAGGATGGACTACGCGCCGGCCTTTCAGTGCGGCCACCCGGGCGCGTTCGAGCTGTCGGCGCGTCTGGCGGCGATGCTGCCGGGCAACCTCGACCATGTGTTCTTCGGCAACTCCGGCTCGGAGGCCGTCGATACCGCCCTGAAGATCGCGCTTGCCTATCATCGCCAGAACGGCCACGCGAGCCGGACCCGGTTGATCGGACGCGAGCGCGGCTATCACGGGGTCGGGTTCGGCGGCACCGCCGTCGGCGGCATCTCCAACAACCGCAAGCAGTTCGGCAACCTGATCGCCGGGGTCGATCATCTGCGGCACACCCACAATCTCTCCGAGATGGCCTTCAGCAGGGGCATGCCCAAATGGGGTGCGCATCTGGCCGAGGACCTGGAACGTCTGGTCGCGCTCCATGACCCTTCGACGATCGCTGCGGTGATCGTCGAACCGGTCGCCGGCTCGACCGGCGTTCTGGTGCCGCCGGACGGCTATCTTCAGCGCCTGCGGGCAATCTGTGACAGGCACGGCCTGCTGCTGATCGTCGATGAGGTGATCACCGGTTTCGGCCGCCTCGGCGAGGCTTTCGGCTGCGAGCGGTTCGCCATCCAGCCGGACATGATCACCATGGCCAAGGGGCTGACCAACGCCGCGGTGCCGATGTCCGCCGTAGCGGTGAGCAAACCGATCTACGACTGTCTGATGGCCGGCCCCGCGGGGGTGGAGCTGTTCCACGGCTACACCTATTCGGGCCATCCGCTGGCCTGCGCTGCCGGCCTTGCAACGCTGGAAATCTATGCTGAGGAAGGGCTCTTCGCGCGCTCTGCGGCGTTGGCGCCCGTCTTCGAGGATGCGGTACACAGCCTGCGGGACCTGCCCAATGTCATCGACATCCGCAATTTCGGGCTGATGGGCGCCGTCGAGCTCGCCCCGCGCGAAGGTGCGCCCGGCGCGCGCGGCTTCGAGACTTATCTCAGATGCTTCGAGACCGGGCTGATGGTGCGCCAGATCAGTGATACGATCGCGATTTCGCCGCCGCTGATCATCAGCGAAGCCCAGATCGGCGAGCTCGTCGAGATCCTGGGCGCGGCGATCAGGGCTGGCGCATGAGGCTTCACTCCGCAACACCGGGGCAAGGTCGCTCCACCATCGGCGGGGCAAGCACCGCCATGCCGGGCGCCGGCCGGATCGGCGCGCCGGTCCACGCCTGCAGGGTCGCGAAGTCCACATCGGCGATCAGTTCGCGCACCAGCAGCCCGTCCGCCGTTACGTCGATGACCGCAAGGTTGGTGAAGATCGTCGTCACCACCGCCCGGCCGGTAAGCGGATAGCTGCACCGCGCGACGATCTTGGGCGCGCCGCCCCTGGTGCAATGATCGGTCATCGCATAGACCCTCCTGGCGCCGGCGGCGAGGTCCATCGCCCCGCCGACGCCCGGGACCGCCTCTGCGGCCCCGGTGGACCAGTTCGCCAGATCGCCGTTCGCCGCGACTTGGAAAGCGCCCAGGACGCAGAGGTCGAGGTGACCGCCGCGGACGATGGCAAACGAGTCCGCCTGGTGGAAAAACGATGCGCCGGGCAACAACGTAACGGGCTTCTTGCCGGCGTTGATCAGATCCTCGTCCTGGTCTTCCAGACCGGGTTCCGGCCCCATTCCAAGGATGCCGTTCTCGCTGTGGAAGACGATCTCGCGTTCTTCCGGGAGATGGTTGGCGATGCGTTCCGGCTGGCCGATGCCGAGGTTGACACAGGCGCCGTCGGCGATGTCCTGGGCGATCCGCCAGGCGACCTGGTCGCGGCTGAGCCCGCGCGGTGGGGTTTCGCTCATGGGTAACGCACCCCCTGCAGAATCGCCTGCCGCTCGCTCATCGGGTCGGGCACGCCGACGATGCGGTCAACGAAGATGCCCGGCGTGACGACCGTCTGGGGATCGATCTTGCCGAGTGCGGCCAGGCGACGGGCCTGAACGATCGTGGTCTCGGCGGCCATGCACATCACCGGCGCGAAATTGCGCGCGGCAAGCCGGTAGGTCAGATTTCCCCAGCGGTCGGCGAGATCGGCCTTGATCAGCGCAAAGTCGGCCTTCAGCGGCAATTC
>CAYFYS010000095.1:0-7101 GCA_964347365.1 uncultured Rhodospirillaceae bacterium
ATGAGTGGTGCGGCTCGGCAAGCTTCCTGGGCGCCTACCTACTGCTCATCGGCACGACGATCCTGACCGCGCTGGTGCTGGTGTTCCTTGAGATTCCGCCCCTGACCGAGGCCGAGGCCGCGGCCAAGCGCCGTCCGCTATCCACCATCATGGCCCAGCCGGTGTTCATCGCCGCGACGTTCTCGATCCTTATCGGCCACACCGTGATGGCGCTCCTGATGACGGCTGCGCCGATCGCGATGCACCATGCGGCACACCATTTCCAGCAGACCGCCTTCGTCATCCAATGGCACAGCCTGGGCATGTTCGCGCCGGGCTTCGTTACCGGCGCGCTGATCCGTCGCTGGGGCGAGGTGCGGATCATCCTGGCCGGCTTCGCGCTCCAGATCATCTGCGTTCCGGTCGCGCTCAGCGGGGAGACGGTCTTTGCGTTCTGGCTGTCGATGCTGTTCCTCGGCGTGGGGTGGAATTTCGCCTTCACGGCCGGCTCGTCGCTGCTCGGCGACGCCCACACCCCGGGCGAGCGCGCCAAGACCCAGGGTGCCTGCAATTTCATCGTCTACACCTTCGTTGCGCTCGGATCGCTGTCGTCGGGGGCGCTGATCCACTTCCTGGGCTGGCAATGGGTCAACCTGTCCGCGCTGCCGGTTCTGGCCCTGGCTGTGCTGGTGATGTTCTGGTACGTGCTGGTCGGCCGTTCACGGTCTTCGACGCCGGTGCAGACGGGCCATGCCGATTGACAGCCCGGACGGCATGGCTAGTTTCGTCCCGGGTTCAGCTTTTTCGGAGTCGGAGATGAACACGATCACCGCGGAGTCCAGGATCGACGGCCCCGCCGGCGCCACGGGCAGATACCGCGAATTCCTCATCCGCCTGATGACCCGGCAGATCTATGCCGAGACGGCGACGGCGGAGGTGTTCGGCAAGGCGATCTCCGTGGCGCCGAACTGGAAGGAGAAGGCGCTGGCTGCGGAGTTCGCCGCCGAGGAGGCGCGCCACAGCCAGGGGCTCTACGACCTGCTCGTGGATCTCGGCGAAGACCCCGAGGCGATCATCGCCGGGCGGCCCGATTCCGGCGCCTTCTGGCAGATCGACCTCGACAACTGGCTCCATATCGCGGTGTTCAACTTCACCGTCGACCGCGCGGGCAGCCATCAGATCATGGAATACCGTCAATCGAGCTACGTGCCCTGGGCGGACAGCCAGGAAGAGGTGCTGGCCGATGAGGAGGACCACTACGACAACGGCGTTGAGAACCTCAAGGAGGTGGCCAAGGACCCGGCCCAGCTGGCCGAGTTCCAGGCTGTCTTCGACCGCGTGCTGCCCAACTGCGTCAAGCGCGCCTTCGGACGGCTCGCCGGGCCGGACAACGTGTTCTGCCTGGAGACCGGGCTGAAGCGCAACACCACCGAGCAGATCGTCAACCGGTATCTCACCGAGATGCGCGGCCACATGTCGGGCACCGGGCTCGTCTTCCCGCCGATCGCCAATTTCGAGGCGATCAACTGCGAGCTCGCCCCGTCCTCGCGCGCGATCCTGCTTTCGCTGCAAGGCGAATAGCGCGCTGGCCATCGCTGGACGGTTCGTGCCGTCCGCAACCGTGCGCGCATCAACGACGACCCGATGCGAAGGAGGAACCGAATTGTTACGCAAGATCACCGGCCCGGCCGGACGGCGGGGCGCGCTCGTCGCTGCGGCGATGCTCTGGGCATCGGCCGCACAGGCGGACTCCTTCACGCTGCGGATCGGTGCCGGACAGCCGATGAAGCCGCTCGAGCCCATCTTCATGGCCAGCACCTACCTCGTGCCGAAGATCAAGGAGCGGGTCGCCGAGGAGACCGGGCACAAGATCAGGTTCATCGAAGCCTATGGCGGCACGGTGGCCGGCCCGTTCGACGTCCTGGAGGCGGTCGAGAAGGGCCTGTTCGACATCGGCCTGTGGTGCGCGTGCTTCGAGCCGACGAAGGCGGTGCATTTTGCCTTCCATTACTATCTGCCGTTCGTGACCGACGATCCGATCCTGCAGCACAGGATCACCCGCAAGCTCTACAGCGAGTTCCCGCAATGGCCCGGGGCGCTGGAGAAGCACAACCAGAAATGGCTGGGCTTCGGGACGTTCTCCTCCTACGGGCTGGGGACCAAGTTCAAATGGTCCAAGATGAGCGATCTGAAAGGTCACAAGATCGCCGGCGCGGGTCCCAACCTTCCCTGGCTCAAGCTGTCCGGTGCGACCGCGGTCCAGACCAGCCTGAACGAGGCCTACAACTCGCTGCAGTCGGGCGTCTACGAAGGGCTGGTGATCTTCCCGACGGCCTGGCTCGGGTTCCGGCTCAACGAACCGGCGCCGGTCTTCACCGTCGTCGGCTGGGGTGCGACCGCGCTCTACCAGATGAGCATCAACACCAGGTCGCACAACAAGCTCCCCAGGACGGTCCAGAAGATCCTCGCAGAGGAGTCCGAGACGTGGATGGTCAAGACCGCGGAGGAATCGACCAGACGCTTCGATGCCTCGCTCAAGAAGCTCGCCGCGACCGGCAGCACGATCCAGCACCTGCCCTTCGCCGAGCGCGCGAAGATGGCCGCGGCGCTGGGCGGCTGGCCCAGGGAGAAGGCCAAGGCGTTCGACGCGCAGGGCCTGCCCGGCACGGCGTTCTTCAAGCGCTATCTCGATCTCGCCCAGGAAGCCGGAATCAAGCTGCCGCACGAATATCGGCTCGACTGATCGCGCGGGCGTGACGCCCGACGGAGTCACTGCGGACGGGCGGCGGCGCGCACACAACAGGCCGCCCGTCCGCCGCCCGGTGCGCGCGTGATGCTGCGCGCGGCCGTCGTCGGGCTGGGCTGGTGGGGCAGGCAGATCATCGCCAGCCTCCAGGGCAGCGAGCGCATAGCGGTCGTGTGCGGCGTCGATGTCGCGCTCCACGGGCTGGCGCCGCTGGCCGAGGCGCGGAACCTGCGGCTGAGAGACCGCTATGATGCGGTGCTCCGGGATCCCGCGATCGAAGCGGTGATCATCGCCACGCCCCATGGCCTCCATGAAGCCCAGGTCCTGGCCGCAGCCGCAGCCGGCAAACAGGTTTTTTGCGAAAAGCCGCTGGCTCTCACGGCCGCGGCGGCGGAGCGGATGCTGAGCGCCTGCGAGGACGGGGCGATCGTCCTGGGCATCGGCCACGAGCGACGCTACGAAGGCGCCCTGGAAGAAATCAAGCGCATGGCCGATGCGGGCGAACTTGGCACGCTGCTGCACATCGAGATCAACTGGTCCTACAACCGCTTCGTCAACGCACCGCCCATGGGCTGGCGCAAGGACGCCGCGCAGGCCCCGGCCGGGACGCTGACGGCCCTCGGCGTGCACATGACGGACTACATGCAGAGCATCGCCGGCCCGGTCGCCGAGGTTTCGGCGCGCACCGCGCACCGCTCGGCCGATTATGCCGATGACGACATCCTGTCCGTCCAGCTCGGCTTCGCCTCGGGCGCGACCGGAACGCTGTGCACCCTGGCGACGGCGCCGTTCTATCAGCGCATCAGCGTTTTCGGCGACCGCGGCTGGGCGGAATCGCGCGAGGTCTCCAACGTCGATGAGCCGGATCCGGCGGTGCTCGCCTGGTGCGGCATGGACGAGGAGATCCGCACCCGGACCTTCAGACACACCGATACCGTGCGGGCCAACCTGGAAGCCTGGGCGGCGGCGGTCGAAGGCGGGCCGCCCTACCGCTTCACGCGCGCGGAGAAGCTGCACAATGTCGAGATCCTGGAGGCGATCGTTGCGTCTGCGAAGACCGGGACGGCGGTGCAGCCCGGCTGAGCGGCCTCAGCCGGTCAGGAACGTCGCGGTGACCGGCCAGATCCAGATGACGACCATCACCAGCAGCATCAGCACCCAGTACGGGATCGATCCGAGAAAGATCTCCGAAAGCGTCACCGACGGATCGGGTACGGCCCCCTTGACGGTATAGACCAGCAGCCCGAACGGCGGGGTCAACAGGCCGGCCTCGATCGCCAGGATGCCGAAGATCGCAAACGCGTAGGGGTCCCAGCCGCCGGCCTGGGCAAGGGGCCAGAAGATCGGCACGGTCAGCAGGATGATCGAGATCGAATCGATCAGCGTTCCCATCGCCAGCCAGATCACGATCAGCAGCACCGTCACCCCGAACGGGCCGAGCCCGAAGCCGTCGATGAAGTCCTGGATGATGTTGATGATCCCGCCCAGCGCCAAGAACTTGGCGTACATCGAGGCCATCATCAGAAGGAACAGGATCGGGGCGATGGTCTTGCCGGACTCCACGACCGCGCCGCGATAGTCGGCCCAGGTGATGCGCTTGAAACACGAAAAGACGATCGCGCCGACGCATCCGACTGCCGCCGACTCCGAGGGCGTGAACAGCCCGGCGAACAGCCCGCCCAGCACCAGCAGGAGGAGCGCCACCACGGCAAGGCCGCTGACGACCTCCCCCGTCGTCGGCGTGACATCCCCCGCACCGTCGGGCGTCGGCGCCAGCTCGGGCTTGAGCCTTGCTCGCGCCGAGCAATACAGGCCCATCAGGGCGGCCAGCATCAGCCCGGGGATGAAACCGGCAAGAAACAGCTTGCCGATCGAATGCTCGATGACGATGCCCCAGACGATCAACAGCACGCTCGGCGGGATCAGCATGCCCAGGCTGGCGCTGCCGGCGATCGCGCCCAGCGCATACGAGCGGTTGTAGCCGAAGCTGCGCATCTCCGGATACGAGATCCGCGAAAACGCCATGGCGGATGCGATGCTGACTCCGGTCACCGCAGCGAATACCGCGTTTCCGAAGACGGTCGCGACCGCAAGCCGGCCCGGCAGCCGGCGGAGAAAATAGTTGCAGATCTTGTAGAGATCGCGGGCCATGCCCGATTTGCTCATGAACTCGCCCATCAGGACGAAGAGCGGAATCGCGGCAAAAACCGAGTTGCGCAGCACCGCATAGGCCGCCTGGTTGGCCAGCTCCAGCGTGATGCCGAGATCGTCGAACATCAGATAGGTGCCGCCCAGAGAGACGATGCCGAGCACGATGCCGATATGGAGCCCGGCGATCACCAGGGTGATCAGGGCAACCAGGACGATCACAAGAACGACGTCAGGCTCCACCGCGTTTACCCTTCGAGCCGCGTGGTTGAACGGCGGCGTTCCACTTCCGGTCCGCTACGCCTTGCCGGGCACGGTTCGCCGGCCAGCGTCAGATACAGAAGCTGGACGTAGACCAGCGCACAGATCGCGCTGAAGACGATGATCAGGGTCCTGACCGGATAGATCGGCACCTCGAACGCACCGGCGCCTTCGATCTCGAGCAACTGCCAGCTTACGATCATCGCATCCCAGCCGCCGAAGATGATGGCCAGGAACAGAGCAACGCCCAACAGGTAGGACAGGCATTCGATGATCCGCCGCCGCGCTGCGGAGACCGCACCGAAGACGATCGTCGTGCGCAGCATCGCGCCGCGCTTGATCGTCGAGGGAAGCTCGAGGAACAGGATCCCCACGATCGAGTTCGAGACGATCTCGTGGGTGCCGAGAAACGGCGCGTTGAACAGCTCGCGACCGAGAATGTCGTAGAGGTAGATGGCGGCCAGGAGCAGGACCCAGAAGGCCGAGACCGTGCTCAGCACCTCGGTGGCCCGGGTGACGGTGTCCGGCCTCCCATCCGTCGGCCCGGCCGTCGGGGAGTCCCGTTGCGCGCCGTTCACGGGCATACCGTAGCGGCCAGCCCGCCGGCTGCGCAAATCGTCGGAGTCCTCGGCGTCGGCCACCGGGCGCCCTACCCCGCGTCGAGCATGGGCAGGCGCAGGCCGTGGACGCGGGCGGTGGTCAGGGCCGTCTCGTAGCCGGCATCGGCGTGACGCATCACGCCGGATGCGGGATCGTTCCACAGCACCCGGGCAAGCCGGCGCGCAGCCGCCTCGGTGCCGTCGGCCAGGACCACCATCCCGGCGTGCTGCGAGTAGCCGATCCCGACGCCGCCGCCATGATGGATGCTCACCCAGGTCGCGCCGCTTGCGGTGTTCAACAGCGCGTTCAGCAACGCCCAGTCGGCGACGGCATCGGAGCCGTCGCGCATCCCTTCCGTCTCGCGGTTGGGCGATGCGACCGAGCCGGAGTCCATATGGTCGCGGCCGATGACCACCGGCGCGCGGAGCTCCCCCGTCCTGACCATTTCATTGAAGGCAAGACCGATCCGGTCGCGTTCGCCCAATCCCAGCCAGCAGATCCGCGCCGGCAGTCCCTGGAACCTGATCCGGTCGCGCGCCATCCGAAGCCAGGCATGCAACGCCCCATCCTCGGGCAGCAGTTCCATGACCTTTTCGTCGGTACGGTAGATGTCCTGGGGATCGCCAGACAGCGCCGCCCATCGGAACGGGCCCTTGCCGCGACAGAACAGCGGCCGGACGTAAGCCTGGACGAACCCCGGAAAGTCGAAGGCGCCGGACAGACCGGCCTCTGCGGCCATCTGGCGGATGTTGTTGCCGTAGTCCAGAACCGGGATGCCCATGCGGTGGAAGCCGAGCATGGCCGCGACCTGGCGCGCCATCGACTGCTTGGCGGCGGCCGCAACGGAAGCGGGGTCACGCTCGCGCCGTTCGGCCCATTGGTCGAGGCTCCACCCGGCGGGCAGATAGCCGTTGGCGGGGTCGTGCGCCGAAGTCTGATCCGTAACGACGTCCGGGCGGATGCCGCGGGCGAGGATCTCGGGGTAGATTTCCGCCGCATTGCCCAGCACGCCGATCGAGACCGGCCGGCCGGTATTGCGCGCATCTTCCAGGATGCGCAGAGCCTCATCCAGACCCCCCGCCCGGGTGTCGAGATAGCCGGTGCGCAGACGGAACTCGATCCGGCTCGGCTGGCACTCCACGGCGATCAGGCTCGCCCCGGCCATGGTTGCGGCGAGCGGCTGGGCGCCGCCCATCCCGCCGAGCCCGCCGGTGAGGATCCACTTGCCGGCGAGATTGCCGGCGAAGTGCTGCCGTCCGACCTCGGCGAAGGTCTCATAGGTGCCCTGGACGATGCCCTGGCTGCCGATATAGATCCATGATCCGGCGGTCATCTGGCCGTACATCATCAGCCCGGCACGGTCGAGC
>CAYFYS010000096.1:0-7023 GCA_964347365.1 uncultured Rhodospirillaceae bacterium
CCGCTGACGATGTTCAAACACGCCTGCCGCAAGGCCGGCATCGACGACACGCGGCTCCGGACGAGCTCCCCCGGAGGTCCGGCCGAGATCGACCGTGCCTTCCGGACCGGCGAGGGCCGCTATGTCCAGCAGCAGGGGCCGTACCCGCAGCAGCTCGAGGCCGACGGCGTCGGCCATATCGTCGCCCAGTGCGGGCCGCTGATCGGCACCTGCGCGTTCTCAAGCCTTGCTGCGCGGCGCGACTGGCTGGCGACGGACGCGGCCCGGGCGTTCACCCGCGCCTACGGCAAGGCCCGGCGCTACATCAACGACACCGCGCCGGCGGAGATTGCCGCCGCCCTCGCCCCATGCTTCCCCGACACAGGGGCGGGCGTCCTTGCCGCCTGCATCGCCGCCTATCAGCGCCTTGGCTGCTGGACCCCGCATGTCGAGATCACCCGCGCGGCCTTCGAGGCGACGCTCGACATATTCGCACAATCGGGCACGTTGGCCGAACGCTACCGGTACGACCAGATCTGCGCGCACCCGCCCGCCTGAGGCGCGGCCGGTGGGCGCGCGCACCAGCGCGCAGGATTTGATGACCCGAGTCGGGATGAGGCGCAGCGGCCCCTAGCCGAGTATCGGATGCAGGCGGTCGAGCGCGCGCGACAGGGTCTGCGGCGCAGCGGCGAAGCACAGCCTGAGCCAGCCTTCGCCCTCCACCCCGAAGGCGCGTCCGGGCGCCAGGCCGACGCCGGCGGTCTCCACGAGTTCGCGCGCGAAGGCCAGGCTGTCGTGCACGCCGTCCACGGCGAAGAAGGCATAGAACGCCCCGTCGGGATGGGGAAGCCGCACCCGGCGCATGGCGCCCAGCCGCTGGACCACCAGGTCGCGGTTCCGCCGGTAGCGCTCCAGGATCTGCTGGACGAACGGCTCGCCGTCCGCGACCGCGGTGACCCCGGCATGCTGGACGAAGGTCGTCGGCCCGGCCAGGTTGTACTCGTTGAGGTTGGCAAAGCTCTCGCCGAGTTCCGGGGCGTGGGTCAGCCAGCCCAGACGCCAGCCCGTCATCGACCAGGATTTCGAGAAACTGTTGATGACGATGACCCGATCCTCGGGCTCGGCGATGTCGAGCATCGAGGGCGCGCGCTGGCCGTTGAAGACGAGCCGGACATAGACCTCATCGGCGATCACGTAGATGCCGCGCAGCCGGCACCAATGGAGCAGCGCGCGCTGATCGTCCCCGGTCATCACCCAGCCGGTCGGGTTGGACGGCGAGTTGACAAACACCGCCACGGTGCGCTCGTCACACGCCGCGAAGATCTTTTCCACATCGAGCCGCCAGCCGCCTTCCGCCGCGACATCCAAGGCGACGATCCGCACTTCGCCCCCCATCACGTGGAAGGTCTCCACGCAGTTGGGCCAGACCGGACCGACGACGACCACGTTGTCGCCCGGAGCCACGAGAAGCTGGGAGACCAGCATGATCGCGCTCATCCCCGAGGCGGTGACGGTGATCCGATCGACATCGATCGGCTTGCCGTGTAGCGCACCGGCGTAGCGCGACAACGCCTCGCGCAGCGGCGGAATACCGCGGTTCTGGGTGTAGAAGACATGATCGGCCGCCAGCGCGCGGTTCGCCGCCTGCTTGATGAAGTCGGGCGTGGGCGTGTCCGGCTCGCCGAACCACAACGCGATCACGTCCGCGCGGTCCATGTTGTCCTCGGCCACCGCCCGGATCAGCGATCCTCCAAGCCCGGCGATCTCCGGCCGCATGAGCCGGCGCTTCTCGCCCATCGTCGTCTCCCTCGAGCCGTCCCTTCGATCCAGCTTAGACGCCGGAACCGGCGACGAGTAGGGTTCATAGCAGACCCCAATTCGAGAAGCGGGACGGTGAAGGCGATCCTGATCGAACGCCACGGCGGCAGCGGGGCCATGAACCTGGCCGAGGTCGCGCTGCCCAGGATCGCGCCGGACGAGGTGTTGGTCGGGGTCCGCGCCGCCGCCGTCAACCCGATCGACTGGAAGATCCGCGAGGATCTGCCCACCGACCGGTTCGCGCCGCCCATGCCGCACGTGCCGGGCCGCGATTTCGCCGGCATCGTGGCCGCGACCGGCGAGGATGTCCGGCGCTTCGCCGTGGGTGACCGGGTCTGGGGGGCCGCACCGCTCACGCGCTGGGGCAGCCACGCCGAGTTCCTGGCCATCGCCGAAACCATGGTCGGGCGCGCACCGGCAGCGCTTTCCGACATCGAGGCGGCCGCAATCCCGCTCGCCGCGCTGAGCGCGCTTGCCGGCATCGAGGCGGCAAGGCTCGCCGCGGGCGAGCGCATCCTGATCCATCCCGGGACCGGCGGGATCGGCGGGATCGCCATCCAGATCGCCAGACACCGCCGCGCCGAGGTCGCAACGACAGTCCGACCGGGCGAGATCGACCACGCCCGCGCACTGGGCGCCGATATCGCAATCGACCACCGGACGACGGATTTCGCCCGGGCGGTCGGCGATTGCGATGTCGTGTTCGATACCCTGGGCGGTGCGATCGACCGCCGCTCGTTCGCCGTCCTCAGGTCCGGCGGGCGGCTCGCCTTCCTGTGTGCGGTCCGGTCCGACAAGACCCCGCCGCGGTCTGACGTCCCGATGATCCACGCCCGCGTCTCCTGCGCGCACGAAGACCTCGAGCGCATCGCCGTGATGGTCGAGGCCGGCGCGATCGTTCCGCAGGTCGAAACGATCCTGCCACTGGAGCGCGCCGTGGAGGGCTATGAGCTGAGCCGCACCGGCCGTGCGCGCGGCAAGATCGTCCTGACCATCCGGTAACGACCGCCTGGAGGAAGACAGGCGCTCTCGCCCACGTGCGGCCGGAAAGGCGCCCGAACGTCGTTCCTGGCGACACCGGGCAGGCGTTCAGGGGCGCTTCAGATCACGCAGGTCGTGGCAGCCCGCACGGCTGCGCGGATCGCCGCCGATTTCGGCCAGCGTGACCTTGCGGACCTTGTTCGTCGCGGTCATCGGCAGCGAGTCGACGAACATCACATAGCCCGGCGCCTTGTAATAGGCGAGCCGGGCACGGCACCAGGCGGACAGGATCCGGGCGGTCTCCGGCGTGGCCGAACATCCCGGCGCGGGGACGACGAAGGCCATCACCTCTTCGTCGCGCAGCGCATCGGGCACGGCGATCACCGCGATTTCGGCCACCGCATCGTGCGCACCGAGCACGGTCTCGACCTCGAGGGCGGCGATGTTCTCGCCGCTGCGCCGGATGATGTTCTTCGAGCGGTCGACGAATTCCAGCGAGCCGTCGGCGGTCCGCGTGACGATGTCGCCGGTGTGAAACCAGCCACCTTCCCAAGCCTCCTCGGTGGCCGCCTCGTCCTTGTAATAGCCGGCGAAGAAACCCCGACGCGGTGTCGCCGCGCAATTGCGCACAAGGAAGCGGCCGGGCGTGCCGATCGCGCACGCTGCACCGGCCTCGTCGAGGATCCGGACCTCGCAGGTGCGTGGGCTGCCGAAATTCCGCGTGCCGACATGACGCGGTTCGCGGTCGGCCGACAGGGCCGCACCGGACCCGGTCTCGGTCATCGCCCAGGCCTCGATGAGCGGGAAGCCGAACCGGGTCTCGAAGGCCTCGTGCTGGGACGGATCGAGGTTGGCGCCGAAGCCGAACCGGACCGCGTTGTCGCTGTCGTCCGCGCGCGCCGGCAGCCCCATCAGGATCGCCGGCATCACCCCGAGATAGTGGATGATCGTCGCTGCCGTGCCGCGCACGTCCGCCCAGAATCGCGCGGGGTGGAAACGGTCGAGCTGGACGAGGGTATTCCGGCTCATCATCATCGCGGTGGCCGAACATGCCATCGCATTGATGTGGAACATCGGCAGCGGCGTCAGAAGTCGGTCCGCGCCGGGCCGGACCCGCGCCGTCGGGCCCTGGCCGAGATACCACTGGCCGAGCCCGGTGAAATAGGCGTTGGTCAACATGCAGCCCTTGGGCCGGCCGGTGGTGCCCGAGGTGTAAAGCAGCCCGCATTCACTGTCCGGACCCGGCGGGCCGGCGCGTGGCGGCGGCGGCGGCACGGGGAGTTCGGCCGCCCCGGCCTCGCGTACCGGCACCTTGGCCTCGCGCTGCGCGGCGGCGGCAACCTCGTCCAGCCGTTCGACGATGGACACCGCGAGCACCGAATCACTGTGGGCCAGCAGATGCGCCGTCTCCGCGATCTGGTAGTACGGGTTGATCGGCACCACCGAGACGCCGAGCGCGTTCAGCGCGAGCCAATGGATGAAGTAGTCCGGCCGGTTGTCCAGCAGGATCGCCACGCGGTGGCCGTGGCCGTAACCGGCCCGCGCGTAGCGTTGGCTGCAGATTTCAATGCGCTCCAGGAGACCCGCGTAGCTCAGCGTGATGCCGGCGGGCGCGTAGGCCGAAGCGGCGTGTGGCGGGATCACCAGGAAGGGATGGGAAGGCACCGCGCGCGCCGCAGCGGCGAAGGCATCGAAGACGCGGCCGGGCATCGTCGTCCTCAAGCCTGTTCGAGGTATTCGCGCAAGGCTTCGGGCGAGGGCTTGGCGAAACCCGCCCTGCGCGAGACGGCGATACCGTCGGCCCGGCGCAGCCTGACCGCCGCCTCGGCAAGCTTGAGCAGCACGGAGACCCCGTTGAGCACCGGCGCGCCCCCGATGTCGAGGCCGGGCTCGCGACACAGCAGCAGCATCGGCAGCCCGCCGGCGGGGATCAGGATCTCGGCGCCCGCCGCAAGCAGCGGCTCTGCGGCCGCCTGGTAGCGTGCCAGGACGGCCGCGCGCGCACCCGCATCCCGAAAGGCGGCCATGTAGTCGTCCGGCGAAGTCTCCACAGCCCGCACGCCGGCCGACCGGGCGCGGAGTCCCTGGAGCCTGATCTGGTCCTCGTGCCAGGGGATATAGATTGGATCGATGGTGATCAGCCCGAACCGGCGCCCGATCAGGCAAGCGTAGTGCATCGCCGCCTCACCGAGGCCAAGCACCGGGATGTCGACCGCCGACTTGGCGTCGGCGATCCCACCCTCCTGGAAGTGGCCGAGCGCGAACCCGTCGAAGCCTTCGCGCTCGGCCTTCAGAGCGTTGCGCAGCACCTGGCGGGCACAGCGCGCCTCGGTCAGACGGTGCAGCGCCGTCGAAGGCGGGACCATCCCGCGGACGCCGATTTCGGTACCCGGATCGGCGTTACGCTCCAGATGCGCCGTGAGGATCTCGAAATAGGGACGATGGGCCTCGGGGTCGACGAAGCTCTGATACCACAGGCGGATCGGCCGGTCGTCCTGGCTCATGGCGGTTCCGCTTTCAGCGATCGATCGCGGAGTCTAGCGTTCGATCGCCGGTCACGGTACCTGTGCCACCGATGTCCCCTGCCCGCCCCGGCGTTCAGGATCTTCGGGACCGGCGGTCGATTCCGCCGCGCACCAGGCCGCTTGCGACGGCCAAGGCGCCGAGCGGGCGTTCGAGCGCCTCCGCACCCGGCGCCGACCCGTCACCGGGAAGGTCGAGATGAAGCCGGTCGTCCTCGACCCGCAGGCGCGTACGCGCCAGGACGTTTCCGCCGCCGCTGACGCTGAAGGCGAGCCGCAAGGCCCGGCCGACGATCTCGCCGCGGCGCCGGGCGCGTTCGGACATCAGCCGGCAGACCTGCCGAATCTCCGGCGCGGCCGGGTCGCCGCCATAACGCACGAAAACACTGAGAGCGAGGCCGGCGCGCGCTTCGTGTCCGAGCCCGACGAACGGAAAACGCAGCAGGCGGTTGAAGGTCTGGATCGCGCGGTAGTCCGGATGCTCGCGCCAGCCGACATCGGCGAGGTGACAGGCGATCAAGCGCAACCGGCGGCCACCTTCGCGGCGACCGCCGAACAGCGGTGCGATCCAATCGAAGAGCATCGCGCCGCCGAGGCCGAAACGCGCCTCGCGCGCGGCCAGAGCGGCGGCGGCAACCAGCACCGGATCCGAGGCGCGCTGCGATGCGCCCAGGCGCGCGAACAGGAAGCCCTCGCGCAGACCCTGGGCCGAGAACACGACCCGATCTGCCGCCGAGGCCGCGAGCACCGCACCCATCAGCTCGCCGGCCAGCGCCAGGCTGTCGCGCCGGCGGCCGGCGATCCCGGACATCCGCTGCAGCGCGCGCTGGCTCTGGCCGGCGACCAGATCGGTGACGGCGCCCATGTCGGCAGCCGACATCGCGTAGCCGTCGATCATGTGCAACGGGTGGGCGACATGGGCCATGTGCAACCGCGCCAGTGCGCGCCAGGCCCCGCCGACGGGATAGAGCGTCCGCCCGGTGCCCTGGCGCAGCCAGTCGATCTCCGAGATCCCGCGTTCGATCCGGCTGCGCGCATCGGCCCGGCAGGTTGCGTGCAGGGCGCCGAGCCGGAGGATGCCGAGCGGCAAGGTGGCATGCCGGTGCGGCGCGCCGTGCCGGACCTCGACCAGCTCCAGGCTGCCGCCGCCGAGATCGCCGACGATCCCATCGGCGTCGGGGATCGCCCCGATCACGCCGAGCGCCGAGAGCCGGGCCTCGTCCTCCCCAGTCAGGATCGTGACCGGCTCGCCGCACAGCCGCTTCACGTGCCCGGCGAAGTCCGCGCCGTTGCGCGCATCGCGCACCGCCGCCGTGGCGATCAGCGAAAGCTGCCGGACGCCCATGCCGCGGGCGAGCCCGCTGAACCGCGTGATCGCGCGCAGCGCCTGGCCCATTGCGGCCGGGGCCAGGTGCCCGGTGTTTTCGAGGTCGCGGCCCAGCCCGCAGAACGCGCTCTCGTTGAACATCGTCACGGGCGCGCGCGAGGCGCCATCATAGACCACGAGCCGGACGGTGTTGGAGCCGATATCGACGACCCCGACGGGCTGCCCGGCCACGGCCTCGGCATCACCGGCCGGCGCGGCACCCAACACGCGCGCCGATGCGCTCATCGTTCAGACCAAGCCCTTCACGCGCGCCTCGTGCAGCGCGCTGCCGCGCCCGGAAAGGCTCGGGTTGGTCATAAAGTACTCATGCGCGCTGACCGCCCCCGGGCCCGCCTC
>CAYFYS010000097.1:0-7013 GCA_964347365.1 uncultured Rhodospirillaceae bacterium
GAAAGATCGCCGTGGAGGTCACCGCCCGCTGGGAGAAACTCTGGGTGGAGAAGGGCGGCACGCTGAGCGAGCCGACGGCGGCCGACCGCGCCGAGCTGTTCCGGCGCACGCGACCGCTGGGCGACAAGTTCCTGGGCGCCAATCCCCGGATCAAGCCGATGTACGAGTTGATCAAGAAGGCCGCGGCGATGACCGCACCCTGAGGCGGGCCGGCCCGATCCGATCGAAGGACGGCTGGCGCGCCCGGCAGGATTCGAACCTGCGACCTGCGGATTAGAAGTCCGCTGCTCTATCCGGCTGAGCTACGGGCGCGGCGGCGTCTGCGCTCGTTTCTACACCGCCGCCGCCGGCGCCGCATCCTCATCGGGCGCCGGTCCGGCTGAACCCCTCAGGACGGCGCACATGGCCGCAGGCCGCGATATGTTCTCGCCCGACTACGAGACGGCCCGCGGAAAGTTCCGTTGCGCCGCACGCGAGGCCGGCGCGGGGATGGAGCGCCACGACCACCCGGCGGCGGGGCCGGGCGGGATCGCGTTGTCGAGCGAGGTGGCCACGCTCGGCGCCGCCGATGCGGACCGGCTGCTTCTGGTCAACGCTGGCACCCACGGCGTCGAGGGTTTCGCGGGCGCGGCGATCGAGACCGCCTTTCTCGCCGCCGGTCACCGGTTCCCGGACGGGGTCCGGGTGGTCCTGATCCATGCGATCAACCCGCACGGCTTCGCATGGCTGCGCCGGGTGACCGAGGACAATGTCGACCTGAACCGCAACTTCATCGACCACGCGGGCGCGCGGCCCGCCAACCCGGAATACGATGCGCTGCATCCGTTGATCTGCCCGGAGCGTTGGGACGCCGAGAGCCGGGCGCGAGGCAGCCGCGCGATGGAAGACTACGCCGCCAGGCACGGCCTGTTCGCGCTGCAATCGGTGATCACCCGCGGCCAGTACGACCACGCCGCGGGCCTGTTCTATGGTGGCCGGGTGCCGCCCTGGTCGAACCGGATTTTCCGGACGATCATCGAGGAACACCTGCGCGGTATCCGCCTGGTCGCCTTCATCGACATCCATACCGGGCTCGGCGCCTACGGCGCTGCGGAGATGATCTCCGGCGCGGTCGGGGACACGCCCGCCGGGCGGCGGCTGCGCGCCTGGTACGGCGATGCGTTGACCTCGCCCGCCACCGGCACGTCGTCCTCTGCGCCCCTGCGCGGGGTGATCGCGGGCGCGGTGCGCACCGCCGCGCGTGCCGCCGACGCGGATCTGGTCAGCGCGACGCTCGAGTTCGGCACCTACCCGGTGCGCGAGGTTCTGGAGGCGCTGCAGGCCGACAACTGGGTCCATGCCCACGGCGATCCGGACAGCGCGCAGGGACGGGCGATCAAAGCGCGCACGCGCAAGGCGCTCTTTCCCGACGAGGACGGCTGGAAGGCGCGCGTGCTGGCCCAGGGCGGCAGGATCCTCGCCGGCGCGCTGGCCGGGCTGGCAGCCGAGGGGGGCCGTGCGCTCAGATCAGGAACGCACGGACCGCGGCGATGAAGTCCTCCGGATTGTCCTCGAAGACCATGTGCTCGGCGCGCGCGATCTCCACCAGCTTCGCCTCGGCGATGGTCGCGACCATGCGGAGCGCGACGTCGCGATCCAGGATGTCGGTCTCGGTCGCGCGCACCACCAGGGTCGGACAGGTGATCTTCTCCAGGGCCGGCCACAAATCGAGCGGGGGGAGCGGATCGCCGCGGCGCCGGGCATCGCGAATTTCGCGGTCGTACCGCCAGCCGATCCGGCCGTCGGGCAGTTCGCGGGTCGCATGAAGCTCGCGCCGGCGCATGACCGGGGCGGAGGCATAGCGGTTGAACCGCGCCATGTAGGCGATCGCATCGTCCAGGGTGTCGAACACCTCCGGGACCTCGATCAGCTCCCTGGCGATCCGCTGGCCGCCCTTCGGGTTGATCTCGGGTCCGAACTCGCTGAGGACGAGCCTGTCCAGCATCCCGGCATGGGTGGCGGCAAACGCCATGGCGTTGCGCGCGCCCATCGAGTGGCCGATCAGGGTAAACCGCCGCAGGCCGAGGGCCTCGCAGAACCCTGCAAGGTCGCCGACGAAGGCATTGACGCCGTAATCGCCGTCAGGCGCCCAGTCGGTGCCGCCGCGGCCACGCTGGTCCAGCGCCAGCACGTGGAAATCCGGGCTCAGCGCCGCCGAGACGTCGTCCCAGGAATGGGCGTGACCGCGCAGCCCGTGCAGCAGGACGACCGTAGCCGCTGCCGGATCGCCCCATTCAAGGTAGTGCATGTTCAGACCGCCCGCGGCAACGGTGCGGTCCCGCGCGTCGATGACGGTGCTCATGGCCTCCCCCGGTCGCTCAATGGGTCCAGTTCCTGGAGCGCGTGTAGCTGAAATTCTCGGCATAGGTCTTCGGCGCGATCCTGCGCTCGCGCGCCGGCGCGACTTCGTAACTCAACCCGTGCCGTTCGGCGAACGCCACCGCTTCGTCGCTGGTGGGGAATTCGAGCCTGACCTGGCGTCTGGTGTCGCCGCTTCCCGCCCAGCCCATCAGCGAATCGCGGCGCTGGGCAAGCTCGCTGGAGAACTCGAGCACCCACGCCCTGGTCCGGGCGCGGCCGGACTGCATGGCCGTCTTGGCCGGCCGATAGATCCTGACCTCGCTCACCCTGCCTCCACGGCACCGCTGGCGGCCCGAACTGGTCGGGGCGAGAGGATTCGAACCTCCGACCCCCTGCTCCCAAAGCAGGTGCGCTACCAGACTGCGCCACGCCCCGGGCCGCGTCAGTATCCGGGTTTTAGGGAGATTCCAGCCGTTTCGCAACGCGTCGGTTCGGGTGTGGGTGTGGGTGTCTCATGCGCTGCCCTGGGCGGGGCCGCCGAGATTGTCCTCGGCAATCCTGAGCTCGATGTCGTCGAGCAGACGCCCGAGCGCGGTCTCGACATCATCGCGCCTGAAGCCCTGCTCGAGCAGGACCCCGAGCAGTTCCGCCGCGCCGTTGAGCGCGACCGAATAGCGCGGCAGATCGTTGTTGGCCTCCCAGGCTGCCGCGGCCGGCAGCAGGGCGAGGTGAACCAGCTCCTGCGCCTGGCACACCGGGCAATGCTCGCCCTGTTCGTGCACGACCAGGTCTTCCAGGGAGGTCTTCATGCGGTCCGCTCCGGCCGACGATCGGGCGCCGATCATAACAGCACAGCCGCCGATCTTCGCGCACGATCGCACGTCGTTCATGCCGGCGCCGGCGTCCGCGCCGCGCTAATATGCGCACGATGTCAGGCCGGACGGCGGGCGCCGCATTACGACCGCGTGCGACGAGGTTTCCAATGGCACTTGCCAACGATCTCATCCCCGACGAAATCCATCGCTACCTCGTGGCCCGTTCGGTGCGTGAGCCCGAGGCGCTGCGCCGGCTTCGCGAGGCCACCGCGCAGCGGCCCGATGCGGGCATGCAGTCGCCGCCCGAGGTGGGCCAGTTCCTGGCGCTGCTGGTCGAACTGGCCGGGGCGCGCAAGATCCTCGAACTGGGCACCTTCACCGGTTACGGCACGCTGGCCATGGCGCTGTCGATGCCGGCCGACGGTCGGATCATCGCCTGCGACGGCAACGTCGATGCCCATCGCCTGGCCCGCCGGTTCTGGACCGAGGCCGGCGTGGCCGAAAGGATCGAGCTCCGGGTCGGCGAATGCGCCGATGCGATCGCCGCCCTGATCGCCGAGGGCCACACGGCGAGCTTCGACCTCGCCTTCATAGATGCCGACAAACCAGGCTACGGTGCGTATTACGACGCCTGCTTCTCGCTTCTGCGGCCGGGCGGGCTGATGGTCTTCGACAACGTGCTGATGCGCGGCGCGGTAACCCGGGACAGGCCCGAAAGGCGCTACGCCGCGGCGATGCAACGCTTCAACCTGCGGCTGCACGCCGATGAGCGCATCTCGCTGTCGATGCTTCCGCTCGGCGACGGGTTGACCCTTGCCCGCATCCGCCCCCGGGAGTGAACGGGGCTGAACGTTCAGGCCGCGCCTGCGACGGCCCCGAAAGTATCCGCGCGCCAAGCCTCGACCAAGCGAAAGCTCGGATCGCGGCCGAACCGCTCCCGGGTGCGGCGATCGAGCCCGGCGTCGTCGAGCGAGAAGTCGAGCACCGCGCGCTGCGGTTGAACGACATAGTACGGCGTGTCGATGAACACTTCCAGCCGGTTACCCTCGGGGTCGCGGAAATAGACCGACCAGGCGTTGCCGTGATCGACCGGATCGATGTCGTCCACGCCATGCGCCTGGAGATGTTCGTAGTAGCGCCGCAGCTCTGTGACGTTTGCGAGCTTGAGCGAGATCTGGTTGACGACGTTGAACGATCCCGCCGGCCGGCCGGGCACCAGGACGATCTGGTGATGATCGCTCGGCTCGCGGCTGAGGAAGAGGAGCTCGGAATCGCGAAACGGCCCGCGATCGGTGACCTGGAAGCCGAGCACATCGACATAGAATGCGGCCACGGCCTCGATGTCGGTGACGTGCAGGCCGATATGGCTCATCGTCCAGCGCGGCAGCGCGCTCATCGCTGTCCTCCCTCCGGGCGGTTGCGGTCCGCCATCCTAAGGCAGCCTACTTTCGGCGCGAAACCATTTACGCCGCCGGCCCGGCATTTTATAGCTTTGGCCGACAGGGCGGGCCGACCGGCCCCGGATTCGCACAGGAGGGTGAGATGAAGCTTTACTACGCCAAGGGCACATGCTCGTTTGCACCGCACGTCGCCTTGCGCGAGGCCGGGGCGGCGTTCGACCTCCTGGCCGTCGATCTGCGGGAAAAGAAACTCGGCGACGGCAGCGACTATCTGGCGATCAACCCCAGGGGTTACGTTCCGCTGCTGGAGCGCGACGATGGCCAGCGCTTGGCCGAATGCGCGGTCATCGTGCAATACGTCGCCGACCAGAACCCCGAATCGGGCCTCGCACCGCCGGCCGGGACCGATGACCGCTACCGCCTGCAGGAATGGCTGAGCTTCGTCGGCGGCGAACTGCACAAGGGTCTGCCGCCGCTGTTCCTGCCGACGATCCCCGAGGCGATGCGCCCGGTGGCCCGGGCGCGGCTGAACCTGCGGATGAAATTCCTCGACCAGGCGCTGGAAGGCCGGAAGTGGCTGATGGGCGAGGACTTCACCGTGGCCGACGCCTATTGCGGCGCCATCCTGAACTGGACCGTACCGGCGAAGTATGATCTGTCCGAACACCCCAACGTGGCGGCCTATTACGACCGGTTCTGCGCGCGCGATGCGGTCAAGGCGGCGCGCGCTGCGGAGGGTTGAGGGCCGCCCCGCCATCCTGGGCGATCTTCAGCACGGCGCCGTCGATCCGGCCGAGAAAGCGGTCCAGGCGCGGCTGGTCGAGCGCGTTGGCGCCGTAGAGGCTGAGCATCGCAAAGCGTGCGGACGGCGCGCAGGTCCCGATCAGGGCGGTCTTGAGGATCCGCCGCAAGGGGCGGCGCATGACCCACAGATCGAACTTTCGCGGAGAGCTGAGCGTGGTCACCACAAGGCAATGCCGCAGCCCGTCGAGCCGGGGTGTGATGCGCCCTTGGTCTCCGCGCGGATGGTCGAACGCCACGCCAGGCGCCCACACCCGGTCGAACCAGCCCTTCATCAGGGCCGGCATTCCGAACCACCAGGTGGGGAAGACCAGAACCAGGATTTCGGCGCGTTGCAGTTGGGCGATATGCCCGCGCAAGGCGGTGTCGTCGAAGGAGTCGGTGAAATAGGCGCTGCGCTCGGCCGCCGACATCGGGGCGTCGAAACCGGCCCGGTAGAGGTCCAGATGCTCGATTTCGACCGGATGGCCGGCAAAGGCCTGCCTGACGCGCGCCGCCAGGTGGTGGCAAAGGCTGTCGTCCAGGGGATGACACGACACCAGCAGGCACCTGCGCGCGCTGTTGGAGAAGCCCTCGGTCATTGTCGTACCTGCACGGTTGCGGTTTCGAGCGAGACTAAAGCAGTTTCGGTGCCGATGGAAACCGCGCCGGAAGGCCGGCGCCACGGCGCCAAGGACGAACGATGACGGTGAAGCTCGGCTATCTCCTGCCCACGCGCGAACGGGTCATGGTGGGCGTGCACGAGACCGCGCCCGTCCTGAAACTCGCCGAGACCGCCGAAGCGGTCGGGCTGGATTCGGTCTGGATCGGCGATTCGCTCCTTGCCAAGCCGCGACACGATCCGTTGACGCTGCTCGCGGCGGTGGCTGCGCGCACCCGGCGCATCGCGCTGGGCACCGCAGTGCTGTTGCCGATGCTGCGCAACCCAGTGCTGCTCGCCCAACAGGCCGCGACAATCGACCAGATCAGCGAAGGCCGCCTGATCCTGGGCGTCGGCACCGCGCGCGACGTGCCGGCGATCCGCGCCGAATTTCAGGCCGCCGGGGTGCCGTTCGAAAAACGGATCGGCCGGATGCTGGAGGGCTTGGGGCTGTGCCGCGCGCTGTGGACCGGCGAGCCGGTGGACTGGCAGGGACGCTGGACCCTGCAGGATGCGGTCCTGGCGCCCCGGCCTTTCCGCAAGGGCGGCCCGGCGATCTGGGGCGGCGGCGGGGTCCGGGCTGCGCTCCGGCGCTGCGCGCGCAACTTCGAAGGGTGGCTCCCCTCCGGCCCCGGCGGCGGCACGGAATGGGGCCGGGCCTGGGGCGAACTCCTCGGATACGCCGCCGAAGCCGGGCGCGACGCGGCGGCGATCACCGGCGCGGCCTATCTCACCATCGCGGTCAACGACGACCCGACCAGAGCCGAAACCGAACTCAACGACTATCTGTTGCGCTATTACGGCCTGCCGGCGGAGAAGATCCGTGCGCAACAATACGCCTTCGCGGGCGAGCGGGCGGCCGCGACCGCATGGCTGAACGACTTCGTCGAGGCCGGGGCGCGCCATTTGTGCGTACGTTTCACCGGCTCCGAGGATGCACGCCAGATGGAAACCCTGGTCGAGATGGGCGCCTCGTTCGCTTGACGTCGGGCGCAGCGGACGGCGCGGAACCGCCAC
>CAYFYS010000098.1:0-6981 GCA_964347365.1 uncultured Rhodospirillaceae bacterium
GGGTCTCGAACAGAAAACCGCCGATCGCGTAGCCGAGGACTCCGCCCCGCACCGAGGCCAGGGTGCAGACTGCGGCGAACCGCCAGGCGCGCGCGCGCGCGGCGAGCACCATCGGGATCAGCAGCACGTCCGGCGGGACCGGAAAGACCGAGCTCTCCACGAAGGCGACCGCCGCCAACACCCAGATCGCATCACGGCGCGCGGACAGCGCCATGACCCGTTCGTAGAAGCGCTTCAACATGTCTGTGAGGGCCGGGCACGCGACCGCTGATCCCGACCCGCGGCCGACACCGCGGGATGCGTCGGGTTTTTGGACGACAGCGGCCGCGCCTGGGCGATCGCCCGGTCGAGCGCCTCGCGAAACCGCGCCAGGCTCTCCGGGACGTGGAGCCTGGCGATGTCGAGCGGCCGGCCGGCGGTGCGGGTCCGCGGCATGGGGTTGGCGCGGCGGTCGACCCACAGGATCGTACGATAACCCCGCGGGCCGAGCACGCCGTGGAGCCGCTCGGCAAGCGCGTCGTCGAACTCGCCGAACGGAACGGCGAAATTCTTCGGGACCGTGCCGAGCTCGGTTGCGAACGCGGCTTCGGCGGCATCGATCTCGGCGGCGATCGCCGCAGTGTCCATCAAATCCATCCGGCGATGGGAGGCGCCGTGATTGACCAACCCGACGCCGGGCCTGCCGGCGTATGCGCCGCGCAAATCCGCCCAAGACAGGTAGGCCCTACCCGCGCGCAGCGTCGCTGCGGTCCCGGTTCGCGCGAAGAGCGGCTCGATCAGCCTGACCTCGATCTCCTCGGGGAGACGGTCGCGGGCCTTGGTGAAGCGATAGAAGCTGTCCTGCCGGGGGCCGAAGGCCGCCTCGATCGCCGCGGCGAGATCCGCCGAGCTCAGCCGGTCGATGATCCAGTTGACTTTATCGCGGATCCCGAACCCGTCGGTAGCGATCCCAGCGGCGGGGCAGAGATGAAACGGGATCTGCGCATCGACGAGCCACGGGCGTACGCAATCGACGGTCCGCGAGACGTCGTCAAAGGTCAGCAGGAACGACACGCCGTCGGGCAACCGCCCGGCGGCCACGTCATCCAGGCTGACGAACGGCCCGCGCGCGCGCGCATGGGCGATCTGCGCCTCGAACGCAGCGCGCCCGACGGTGTGGAGGCGGTGCAAGGGGTTTGCCGGGTCACGCCCACCGATCCGGTGGTAGTTGAGCCCAACGAGGATCGCAGCCATGCCCCGTTATACCGGACGGCCCGCACGAACGGGCGCCGGAATTAGAAAAGGGCAAGGATATGAACGCCTTGGCGTTTGACACCGCGTCGGGTCAGTCCTAAACATGCGCCTTGCGCATCCTGGCGCTTTGGGGCGGGCGTGGCGGAATCGGTAGACGCGACGGCCTCAAAAGCCGTTCTCCGCAAGGAGGTGTGAGTTCGAGTCTCACCGCCCGCACCATCCGTCGCGCCGGCCCGCTCAAGCGGCTCCCCTCGGCGGCACGCCCGACGAGACAGGGTTGGGAGAATCATTGTCCGGGGATAGACTGGCCTTGTCATGACCACGGTTCGTTCCTTGGCATACTTCGGTGGAGCGTGTCGAAAATGAGTCGATGGAGTCAGGAAACCATCCCATGGGATGAATTCGATCGGACGCTTGTAGACCCCAACATCGTTCCGGTCATCAAGGCGGCGTGTCTGGTGGAGGCCAACGCCAAGGACTACGGCGCCTATCTGTGCAACATCTTCCACGACGACCCGCGAATACGGAAAGCGATCAGAGGCTGGGTCGTGGAGGAGACCCTTCACGGACAGGCGCTCGCGCGTTGGGCCAGGCTGGTCGATCCCCGGTTCGACTTCGATCGCGCGTTCGCCAGGTTCACCGACGGATTCCGCCTGCCTCTGGAGGCCGATGCGTCCGTGCGCGGCTCGCGGACCGGCGAGCTGATTGCCCGCTGCATGGTGGAGACCGGCACGAGCTCATTCTACAAGACCTTGGGCGATGCGACGCGGGAACCGGTTCTGCGCGCGATCTGCCGGGAGATCGAGAACGACGAGCTTGCGCATTACGAACTGTTCCGGCGCTACTTTGAACGCTACCAGAAACAGGAGCGCCGTCGATGGTGGCAACGGCTGAAGGTGGCGGCTTCGCGTATCGCCGAAGCCGAGGACGACGAGCTGGCCTACGCCTTCTACGCCGCGAACATGGCCGAGGACGTGCCCTATGACCGTGCCCGGTGCGCGGTCGCCTATGCCCGGGCGACGCTTGCCTATGTTGCGCCCGACCATTTCGAACGCGCCGTCGGCATGGTCCTGCAGCCGATCCTGTTCACGCGCGGTGCGGCCGTCGTCCACCGGGCCTTCTCGCGCGTGATCTGGCTGATGGTCCGCGTGCGCTTCTTCGTCCTGGCGCGTCGGTACGCAGCGGCTGAAGGCTGAGCCGGCGATGGGCGCCGCAGGGTCGCCAGCGGACCCGCGGACGCTTCAGGAGCTGATCGCGGGCCTGGACCGGTTCGGCGCGGCGACCGCCCTGATCGCCTTTTCCCCGGACGGACGCGAGGAGACGAGCTTCGCGGCCGTGCTCGACCGGTCCCGACGGTTTGCCAACTGGCTCACCGCCCGGCACATTGCCGAGGGCGTACCGGCGGCCGTCTTCGCGCCCAACAGCATCAACGCCATCATCTGTCGGTTCGGGCTGATCCTCGTCGATGCGCTTACGGTGCCGATCGACTTCGATGCCGATGCCGGCCGGCTCCGCGACATCCTCGCAGACAGCGGTGCGCGGCATCTCTTCGTCGCCTCCGCTTTCCTCGACATCGTCCGGGAGGCGA
Source organism: uncultured Rhodospirillaceae bacterium (assembly GCA_964347365.1). Classification (GTDB taxonomy): domain Bacteria; phylum Pseudomonadota; class Alphaproteobacteria; order MPNO01; family MPNO01; genus CAYFYS01. The sequence goes on from CAYFYS010000098.1 coordinate 2,822, forward strand.
TCGGCCGTCTCGGCGAGGACGTGGAGATCGTCCTCCTCGACGACCCGCCGGAGGATGAGGATACGCCACGGATCGACCGGCTCGAGGCCGAGCCGGCCGCCCGACCGAGCCGTGCGGACCCCGATGCGCCGGTGGCGCGGTTCTATACCGCCGGCACCACCGGGGTGTCCAAGGCGGTGCCGCTGTCCCATCGCAACATCCTGACCAACCTGCGTATCCTGATGGCTCTCGACGTGGTCGGACCCGCCGACCGGGTCGTGCTGCCGCTGCCGCTGCATCACGCCTATCCGTTGATCGTCGGACTCCTGCTGCCGCTCGCCTCGGGCGCGACGGTGATCCTGCCGGCAGGCATCGCCGGCCCCGACTTCGTCCAGGCGGTCCGGGAGGGCCGGGCGCGCATCGTCGTCGGCGTGCCACGGCTTTACGATGCCTTCGTTACGGGTCTGGACAACCGCATCGCATCGCTTGGCGGGCTCAGATCCGCCTTCCTGAAGAGCCTCGTTGCGGTTGCGCTGTTCGCGCGCAAACGGCTCGGCTGGCGCATCGGCCGCTTCCTTCTGCGGCCGCTCCACGCCCAGATCGGTCCGGATCTTACAACGCTGGCCTGCGGCGGCGCCCGGCTCGATCCGGCCGTGGAGTGGCGGCTCGAAGGGCTGGGCTATCGCGTGCTCACCGGCTACGGGCTGGTCGAAATCGCCTCGATTGCGACCTTCAACCGGCCGGGCGCCGCACGGGTCGGCAGCGCCGGGCGGCCCTCCCCCGCCGTGGAGATGCGCATCGTACCGGTCGCGGAGATGGAGCATGGCGAAATCCAGTTCCGCGGCCCCATCGTCTTCGGCGGCTACGCCAACGATGCGGACGCCAACGCGGCGGCGTTTGCCGAGGGCTGGTTCCGCACCGGCGATCTCGGCTGGCAGGACGAGGACGGGTTCCTGTTCATCTCCGGCCGGCTCAAGGAAGTGATCCCGCTGTCGGGAGGAAAGAACGTCGCGCCGGGCGATGTCGAGGCGGTCTATGCGCAGAGCCCCTATGTCGAGGAGTTCGCCGTCCTGGAGCGCAACGATCGGCTGGTCGGCATCGTCGTCCCCGACATGGAGGCGCTGCGGCAAGCCGGCGACGCCGACATCGAGCAGCGACTCCGCCTGTCTTTCGGCGAGCTTGGCCGCAGCCTGCCCGGCTATATGCGGATCGCCGATTTCGTCGTCACGCGCGAGCCGCTGCCCCGCAACCCGCTCGGCAAGTACCGCCGGTTCCATCTGCCGGCGTTGTTCGAGCGGACCGGGCGCGGTGCTGCCGCAGCCCCCGGGGCGCTGAGCGAAGCCGACCGGGCGCGGCTGTCGAGCGAACGCGCGGTCGCGCTGATGGCATGGCTCGCCGGCCGTTTCCCCGAGGCCGCGCTCCACCCCGATACCTCGCTCCAGATGGAACTCGGGATCGATTCGCTGTCCTGGCTCGACCTCAGCCTGGATCTCGAAAGGACACTCGGGGTGCGGCTGTCCGAAGAGACGTTCGGCGGGCTGATCAATCTCCGTGACCTCGTCGATGCGGTGGAAGCCGCCCGGCCGGTGGCGAGGCACGACGAAGCCGAACGCACACGGGCGCGCGAACGCCTGCGCACCGACAACGCGCGCTGGCTTGCCGAGCCCGGCCCCTGGGGACACGCGATCGGATCGGTCCTTTACCGCGCGGTGCGCCTGGTCGCCAGGACCGGATTCCGCCTGCGCACGACCGGCGCGCCGCCGGATGCGGCCGGCCGGCTGATCATCCTCGCCAACCATCTCAGCGATCTCGACCCGCTGGTCGTTGGCGCAGCGATCCCCCGCCCGGTGCTTCGTCGGGTCTGGTGGGGCGGCGACGCGGCCCGGGTGTTCGGCAGCCGGGCCGGCAGGATGCTGGCGCGCATCGCCCGGGTGTTCCCGGTCGATGATCGGGCGCCGGATGCCAGCCTGGAGCGCGCCGCCGAAATCCTGGAGCGCGGCCGGGTCCTCGTCTGGTTCCCCGAGGAATGGCGATCGCCCGACGGCACCTTGCAACGCTTCCGCGCGGGCATCGGCGCGCTCGTGGAAAGGACCGGTGCGGACGTCCTGCCGGCCGTCATCGACGGCACCTTCGAAGCGATGCCCCGCACGGCGCGGCTGCCGCGACTGCATCCGGTCTCGATCCGTTTCGGCCAGACGATAACCGCGGCCGCCCTGCTTGCCGCCCTGCCGGGCGAGCCCCCCCGCGAACGCCATCGCGCGATCGCGCAGCGCCTTCATGAGACGATGGCCGCGATGATGGCCCGGCCGGGCGAGCCGGGCTGCGACAACGGGCGCCGTCCTGCCCGGACCGGTCGGCGGACGAGGCCCATCGACCCGCGGTTCCTGGACAGGCGCTTCCGCGGTTTCCGCCCACGGGCGGCCATCTACCCCGGTGCGCGTCGAACGATGTATAGTCCGGCCAAGGCAAACCCGCTGGCGGAAACCGTCGGCTGCGGTGGGAGAATGCCCGGTGTCGATGGAATGAACGACGGCCTGCTGGGGGCTGCAGATCCGCCGCCGTTCACCGTGGTCAGGCCGGATGCGGCCGGGCCGGTCGTCCTGACCTGCGATCATGCGACCAATATCGTGCCGCGGGCGCTCGGCAGTCTTGGATTGCCACCGGCCGCGCTCGAAGGACACATCGCCTGGGACGAAGGGGCGGCCGAGGTCGCGCGGCTGATGGCCGAACAGCTCGACGCGGTATGCGTGATGTCGGGCTACTCGCGGCTGGTGATCGACTGCAACCGGGCGCTGGACCATGAGACGTCGATCGTCGTGGAGAGCGACGGCGTCGTGGTGCCCGGCAACCGGGGCCTCGGCGAGCGCGACCGCGCGCTGCGCCGCAGGACCCTCTTCGAGCCCTATCACCGGTCGGTGGCCGCGGCGCTGGCTGCGGTGCGCGCCCGCGCGCAGAGACCGGTACTGATCGCCGTTCATAGCTTCACCCCGGTCATGGACGGCTACGCCCGACCCTGGCACGTCTCGGTCCTGTGGGACGACGACCCGCGGGTTCCGGTGCCGCTGATGGCAGCGCTCAGAGCCCGCGGCGACCTGGTGGTGGGCGACAATGTGCCCTATTCGGGACGCGAACAGGTCGGCTATACCATCGTCTCCCACACCGAGGGGGCGGACACGCCTCACGCCCTGATCGAGATCCGCGCCGACCAGATCGCCGATCGCCAAGGGATCGCGCTCTATGCGGCGATCTTGTCCGAGGCGCTCGGGCCCGTGATCTCCGGGCTCGCCGACGGCCGGCCAGCCGAACCGGGGAAGCGTCCCCGGAACCGGGACGACGGTGGACAACGGCGGTGGACCGACCAATATCCACCCCGGCAGTTCGCCGATTCCGAGGGAGAGGATTATGGATGATCAGACGCGGACCGAGCTGGAAGCGGCCGCCTTCAGAAGCCTTGTCGCCCATTTGCGCAAGCGAACGGATGTCCAGAACATCGATCTGATGACCCTGTCGGGTTTCTGCCGCAACTGCCTGAGCCGCTGGTACGCCGAGGCCGCCGCCGAGCGCGGCATCGAGATCGACTATGAGAGCGCGCGCGAACTGGTCTACGGCATGCCTTATTCGGAGTTCAAGAAAAAGCACCACAAGGAGGCGAGCCCGGAACAGATCGCCGCGATGAAGGAAGCTCAGGCCAGGGCCGGCCACTGAGGGCGCGCTGCGGGGAGGCGTCCATGGCCGAAGGCGGGCTCGCGGCCGACAGGTTGCGCGCGTTCATCGAGCGAATAGAGCGGCTGGAAGAAGAGCGCGAGGGGATCGCAGCGGACGTCCGCGAGGTCTATTCCGAGGCCAAGGGCGCAGGTTTCGACATCAAGACCATACGCCATGTCGTGCGTCTCAGACGGATGGACGACCATGACCGGCTGGAACAGGACCTTTTGCTGGAAACCTACCTGCAAGCGCTGGGCATGACCGCCGCGGAGCGGGGGTAGAACGCCTGCCCGCCGCGTCCCGGTCTCCGGAGCGGGCGAACCGGGGCGCCCGGGTTCAGAAACGCTCCACCCAGGGGCGGAGTTCGACCTCCCACGTCCAGGCGCTGCGGTTCTGGCGGTGGATGTGCAGATAGGTATCGGCGCTCGCATCAGGGTCCCGCGTGCCGTCCTCGCCGCGCGCGGCCCCGCGGGCAT
>CAYFYS010000099.1:0-6930 GCA_964347365.1 uncultured Rhodospirillaceae bacterium
GCGCCATCAGAAGGTCCTCGAGGAGGCGGGCTCGCCGGCGCTGAACGAGGAACAGCGCACCGAGATCGGCCGCATCGCCTGCGCTGCGATCGAGAAGCTCGGCTACCGCAACGCCGGCACGCTGGAATTCCTCTACCAGGACGGCCGGTTCTACTTCATCGAGATGAACACCCGGCTGCAGGTCGAGCACCCGGCGACCGAGATGATCACCGGGGTTGATATCGTGCGCGAGCAGATCAGGGTGGCGGCCGGGCTGCCGCTGGGATTCCGGCAAGCCGACATCGCGTTCTCGGGCCATGCGATCGAATGCCGGATCAACGCCGAATCGCCGGATACGTTCATGCCCTCGCCCGGCCGGGTGAGCGAGTACCACCCGCCCGGCGGTCTCGGGGTGCGGATGGATTCCGGACTCTACGCCGGGTATTCCGTGCCGCCAAACTATGACAGCCTGGTCGCCAAGCTCATCGTCCACGGAGCCAGCCGCAACGAATGCCTGATGCGCCTGCGCCGGGCGCTGCAGGAGTGCGTGATAGGCGGAATCGAAACCACGTTGCCCCTGTTGGAGCGGATCGTCGCCGCGCCCGATTTCGTCAATGGCGACTATGACATCAAATGGCTCGAGGCCTTCGTCGCCGACAAGGGATGAGACGGTGTCGAAGCTGACCGCCGATGTCCTGTTGCGCGCCTATTCGGTGGGGCTGTTCCCGATGGCCGAACGGCGCGACGATCCGATGCTGTACTGGATCGATCCGGAAAAGCGCGGCATCCTCCCCCTCGACGGGTTCCACATCCCCCGCCGTCTCCGCAAGGTGGTGCGTTCGGGAGCCTTCGAGGTCCGGTGCGATACCGCCTTCGCCGCCGTGATCGAGGCCTGCGCTGAGCCCGGCCGCGGCAGACGGGAGAGCTGGATCAACGCCGAGATCATCGCGCTTTACTGCGAGCTGCACAGGATGGGGCGCGCCCATTCGGTGGAATGCTGGCGGCGCGGCGCGCTGGTCGGCGGCCTTTACGGCGTCAGCCTCGGTGCGGCGTTTTTCGGGGAAAGCATGTTCTCGCGGGCCTCCGATGCCAGCAAGGTCGCTCTGGTGCATCTCCTCGCCCGGCTGCGCGCGGGCGGGTTCACCCTGCTCGACGTTCAGTTCGTCACCCGGCATCTGGCTCGGTTCGGCGCTGTGGAGGTCCATCGCGCGGGCTATCGTCAGATGCTCGCCGATGCGCTGGACCGGCTGGGGACGTTTCACCGCGAGGTCGCGCGTTCCTGGATCGAGGAGGTCTTGCAGCCGACAACCCAGACGTCGTAGGTCGGATGCTCCAGGCTCGACAGGGCGGGGCTGGATGCGAACATCCAGCCACTGAACAGCCTTGCCGGGCGCTCGCCCGGGCGCATTTCGTCGATCTCCAGGAAGGCTGTGGTTTCGGGCGGCTCCTCGGGCGGACGGGTCCGGCAGTACCGGACGAGGATATTCAACGTTCCGAACCGTACCGGGCTGTCGATCGGCGCTTCGAAGGAGAAGATCCTGGCGGTGACCTTGTCGAGTCCCTGCAAGATCGCCGCCGCGCCTTCGCTCCGCGCCGGGCCGGCGAGCACCAGGCAGATGGCCAGCAAGGCGGTCTGCCGCGCGGTCATCGATCGGCCGAAGGCGGCTTCAGGGCCTTGAAGCGCAGCCTGACGTAATCGGCGGTCCAGCCCGTGTCGGCTCCGTAGAGTTCGGGCTTCAGCATCTTGCGGACCTGTCCGAGGAGTGCCGGGCGGGCGGCGGGTTCGAGAGCAAGAAGCACGGGCTCGGCGAAGGTCTCCAGCCATGCGGTGATGTCGCCCGGCAACCTGGTCGGCCGGTCGATCAGCGCGATCGAGACGACCTCGAAGCCGCACGCGGTCAGCCGGCCGCGATAGTCGTCCACGGTCGGGAAATACCACCGCAGCAGCGCGGCATCGATCCCCCGGTCTGCCATCGCCGCTTCCAGGGCTTCGCGGATCCGCGCGACATTGCCGTGGCCGCCCATCTCGCCGACCAGCCGTCCGCCCGGTCGCAGCGCGCGCCACATGCCCTCGATCACCGCATCGGGCCGGAGCATCCAATGGAGCGCGGCGTTGGTGAGGATTGCATCGAACGCCTGGTCGAAGGTCAGGGCGTGGCCGTCGGCGATGCGCGCATCGATGCCGCGCCGGCGGGCCGCGGCGACCTGTTCGGGGCTCGAATCCACACCGACGACCGACCCGCAGCGTTCGGCGAGCGCGGCCGTCAGCGCCCCGTCGCCGCAGCCCAGATCCAGGATCGCCTCACCCGGCTGCGGGGCGAGGAGGTCCAGAAGCGGCGCGCCGAGGTCGGCAACAAACCGCGCGTTCCGCGCGTAACGGTCCGGATCCCAGTGCTGCCGCGCGGCAGTCTCGTCCCTATCTCGGCTCATCGACGGCCGATATGGCGTTCGCCTTGTCGTCGGCTTGGCTGAGAATGAGCCGGCCGATCAGGGACATCAGATCGACCGAGCCTTGCGTGGTCTCGATCTCGCCACCGCGGGGGATCATCTCCTCCTCGCCGCCGGGGGAGAGCGCCAGATACTTCTCCCCGAGCAACCCCTCGGCGTTGATCGAGGCCGAGGTGTCGAGCGGCAGTTCGATCGCCGGATCGATGCTCATCGTCACCACGGCCAGATAGGTTTGCGGATCGAGCGTCTGGCCGGTGACGGTGCCGATCTTGACCCCGCTCATTCTGACGTCGCTGCCCGCGCCGATCCCGTCGATCCGGTCGAACTTGGCCGATATCCGATAGCCCTCCACGGCCCCGATGTCAGCGGTCGTGTAGGCGAAGATGAAGAAGAACACCGCAACGGCGATGACCACCGCGCCCATCAACGTTTCGATCGGGTTCCTGGCCATTGGGCGCGAATCCCTTGTCGTTGGTTCCCTTTACGGGTGCCGCCCGGGCGTCAGCCGATCGCGGCCCGCCTCGGTCACGGCGGAACCCAGGGCTCGTATTCGCTGCTGGCGCGCGCGCGGCGTCCGTCCATGAGCACATGGCCGGGCGGGCGATAGGCTTGCGCCGTCCCGGTGGCGTTGGGGCGATGGGATTTCTGCCAGCCCCGTTTGGGGCGCCCGCCGGGGGGTGGCACGTCCTGGCTCGTGTGATGCAGCCATGCGTGCCATTCCGGAGGCACGCGCGAGGCTTCCGCAACACCGTTGTAGAGCACCCAGCGGCGCTCGCCTCGGGTGGGCGGCGCCGATCTCTCCCGGTAGTAACGGTTGCCGGCCTCATCGCAGCCGACATGCTCGCCCTTGAGCCAGATGTGGATCCGCGTGCCGATCGTCATGAGGCTCCTCGATGCGCAGCCCGTCCCCGCCCGATCTCGTTGCGGCCGCACCGACGGGCGGGACTATTGCACCTGTGATGAGTCCCGTCCAGCCCGATCGGCCACGGTTGTGGCTTGCCATCGTCGGCGCAACGGCATTCAATGCCGCGGCGACGGATTGATCGTGGTTTGGAGACGCCGATGGTCGGCCGCATCGGAACAGGTCTGCCAGGGCGCAAGACCGGAACGTCCAAACCGGCGGCGGCGCGGGGGCCCGAACGCGCCAGGCGCAAGAGATGCCCGACGGCGGCGAACCGGTAAAGATCAAGGTCTTCGGTGGCATCGCCGACATCCCGCAGCAGGAGTGGGATGCCTGCGCCGGCCCTGACAACCCGTTTGTCTCCCACGCCTTCCTCCGGGTTGCCGAAGACAGCGGCGCGGCGTCGGCGCGAAGCGGCTGGCTGCCCCGTCATCTCGGGATCGAGGATGACCAGGGCCGGTTGATCGGTGCGGCGCCGTGTTTTCTGAAGAACCATTCCTACGGCGAGTACGTCTTCGACTGGGGTTGGGCGGACGCCTTCGAGCGTGCCGGCGGCAGGTATTATCCCAAGCTCCAGATCTCGGTGCCGTTCACCCCGGTGGGCGGGCCGCGGCTTCTGGTCCGACCGGGCGCGGACGCCGGCCACGTCCGGACGATGCTGACCGCAGGCCTCGTCGAACTCGCCAGGCAGCATGACGTTTCTTCGGTTCACATCACCTTCTGCGCGGAGGAGGAGTGGCGCACGCTGGGCGAGGCGGGCCTGTTGCAACGGATGGGCCAGCAATTTCACTGGCACAACCGGGGTTATGCGAGCTTCGATGACTTCCTGTCCGCGCTGTCCTCACGCAAGCGCAAGGCGATCCGCAAGGAGCGGCGCGAGTCCGGCGAAGGCGGCGTTACCATCGAAACGCTCACCGGCGATGCGCTGGAGGAACGCCATATGGCGGCCTTCTTCCGGTTCTATCTCAACACCGTCGATCGCAAATGGGCCCATGCCTACCTGAACGAATCCTTCTTCCAACTGTTGCGCGAACGCATGGCTGACAAGGTCGTTCTGGTCATGGCCTCGCAAGGCGGGAAGTTTGTCGGCGGGGCGCTCAATCTGCGTGGCACGGACACGCTCTATGGCCGAAATTGGGGCTGCGGCCGCCGCTATCGGATGCTCTATTTCGAGGCCTGTTTCTACCGTGCGATCGATTTCGCCATCGCGCACGGCCTGGCCCGGGTCGAGGCCGGCGCCCAGGGTCCGCACAAGATCCAGCGCGGTTACCTGCCCAGCCCGACCTATTCCGCCCACTGGATCCGCGAGCCGCGATTCCGTGCAGCGGTCGCGGATTTCCTGAGCCGCGAGCGCGCCCTGATCCGCCACGAGATGGACGTGTTCGGCGAAACGGGTCCCTACCGCAAGGACCAGCCGGCCGACTGAGCGCCACTGCCGTGCGATCGCTCGTTCAGGTCATGCGCCCGGCGCGGGCGCCCAGACGATGATCCGGATCGGCGTCGGGGTGTAGTTGTTGACCGGGTTGTTGATCTGCGGACAGTTGGAGATGACGGCCAAGGTGTCGGTCTCGGCCAACAGATCGACATGGTCGCCGGGCTTGGAGATGCTCGGCCCCATGTCCATTTCCCCGGTCTCGGCCACCGGCACGTACATGAAAAAGTTGATGTTGGCGACGATGTCCGCCGCCCCCATGCCGTGCTTGGCAAGTTCGTGGAGGAAGTTGTCGCGACAGTTGGGGCCCGGCGCGGCACCGTAGCGGAAGGCGTTGATCGCATTGCTGCAGCAGCCGCCGATGGTGTCGTGGCGGCCACAGCTATCCTCCACGATGGTCAGGAGCGGGGTCAGGCCGACGGAATAGAGCGTCGTGCCTGTCTCCAGGAAGATGCCGCGCGGGTTGATCTTCATCGTATCGGCCGCGGCATAACGGTCAGCGTGGTCATGGGCGTTGTAGCACAGGAAATCGACCGCCTGCTGGCCTTCCAGATCGACGATCCGAAGGTGCTGGCCGGCCGCGATCACCCGGCTCCACGATGCCCGGGCGGCGAGTACGCTGTCCTCCAGGATCGTGCCCGCGATGTCGTGTCCAGCCATCGCCCGGCCCGCGCGTCTCAGTCGACCAGCGCGTCCACCTTGTCGGGATCGGGGTCGCGGTCGCCCTCGTCCGGTGCGTCTTTCCGCCTGGGTCGCGGCGGGTCGAGATAGGTGAAGCGCAGCGTCTCCCCGGCGAGCCCGATGCGGACGACTCCGCCCTTGGCGAGCCTGCCAAACAGAAGCTCGTCAGCCAACGGCGTCTTGATGTGCTCCTGGATCACCCGGGCCAGCGGCCGCGCGCCGTAGGTGAGATCGTAGCCGGTCTTGACCAGCCAGTCCCGCGCCTCGGTGTCGAGCTCGATGGTGACGTTCCGCTCCTGAAGCTGAGCCTCGAGCTGGATGATGAACTTGTCGACCACCCGTGCGACCACCTCGGTCGGCAGGGACGCGAACTGGATCGTCTTGTCGAGCCGGTTGCGGAACTCCGGGGTGAACATCCGCTTGATCGCCTCCTCGTCCTCGCCCACGCGAGCCTCGCGCTCGAAGCCGATGGCGGGCTTGGCGAGTTCGGAGGCGCCCGCGTTGGTGGTCATGATCAGGATCACGTTGCGGAAATCGCCGCTTTTGCCGTTGTGATCCGTCAGCCGTCCGTGGTCCATGATCTGCAGCAGGATGTTGAACAGGTCCGGGTGCGCCTTCTCGATCTCATCGAGCAACAGCACCGCGTGCGGATGCTGGTCGATGGCATCGGTCAGCATCCCGCCCTGGTCGAATCCGACATAGCCCGGCGGTGCGCCGATCAGCCGCGAGACCGAATGACGCTCCATGTACTCCGACATGTCGAAGCGGATCAGTTCGATCCCCATGGTGAGCGCAAGCTGGCGGGCGACCTCGGTCTTGCCGACCCCGGTCGGGCCGGAGAACAGATAGCAGCCGATCGGCTTTTCGGGCTCGCGCAGACCGGCGCGGGCGAGCTTGATCGACGACGATAGGGCATCGATCGCTTTGTTCTGACCGAACACGACCGTCTTGAGGTCGCGTTCAAGGTTCTTGAGCACCGCCTGGTCGTTGCGCGAGACCGATTTGGGCGGAATGCGCGCGATCTTGGCGACCACCGCCTCGACGTCCTTGACCGTGATCAGCTTCTTGCGGCGCTTTTCGGGCAGCAGCTTCTGTGCCGCACCGACCTCGTCGATCACATCGATCGCCTTGTCGGGCAGCTTACGGTCATTGATATAGCGCGCAGCGAGTTCGACGGAGGTGCGGATCGCTTCGGCGGTATAGCGCACCCGGTGATGCTTTTCGTAGTACGGCTTCAGCCCGCGCAGGATCTTGACCGCATCCTCGACGGTCGGCTCGCTGACGTCGATTTTCTGGAACCGGCGGACCAGAGCGCGGTCCTTCTCGAAATAGGACCGGTACTCCTTGTAGGTCGTCGAGCCGACGCAGCGCAGCGTGCCCGACTGGAGCGCCGGCTTGAGCAGGTTGGACGCATCCATCGACCCGCCGCTGGTCGCGCCCGCGCCGATGACCGTGTGGATCTCGTCGATGAACAGGATGGCGCCCTCAT
>CAYFYS010000100.1:0-6927 GCA_964347365.1 uncultured Rhodospirillaceae bacterium
CCGTCGGCGCTTGCCGATGGCGACCGCCGAGGTCACGAAATCCTGTTCGCGCAACACCAGCACCTCGGCGCGAACGACGCGGCAAAAACGCGTCCAGTCGATGACGATGATGGCGATGACGACGGCATGAAGTCCCGACCCGATTACGGCGACGAGAACGATTGCCAGAAGGACCGGCGGAAACGACATGAAGATTTCTACCGTCCTTGAGATCAGACCGTCCGCCCAGCCACCGTAGAAGCCGGAGATCAGGCCCAGCGAAATGCCGATCGCAGCGGCAAAGAATGCGCCGAGTGTGGCGACGATCACCGCAGGCCGCGCACCGTGGATCAGCCGGGACAAGACGTCGCGACCAAGAGAATCCGTTCCCAGGAGATAACCCGCCTCCGCCGCCCCGGACGACAATGGCGGCAGATACTGCGCCATCAGCTCCTGGTCCAGCGGATCGCGAGGCGAAAGCACCGGCGCGAAGAGCGCACAGAAAACCAGGACGAAGGCGACCGCCACGCCGAAGGCTAGGCGCACGTTCAGCCTATCCATGCCGTACCCGGGGGTTGAGCAGCGTGTATGTCAGATCGATCAACAGGTTGAGCAAAACGAACAGGACCGCAAAGGCAAGGGTGATTCCCTGGATCAGCGGCAGATCGCGGTTGATCACGGCGCTTACCGCCATGTTGCCGATCCCGGGATAGGCGAAAATCGATTCGATCAGCACCGTGCCACCCACCAGGAACATGAACTGTACCCCGCTCAAGGTCACCGTCGGGATCAGCGCGTTGGGAAGCGCGTGGTGCAGCAGGATCCGGGCCCGGCCGAAGCCCTTGACCTGCGCAAGCAGGATGTAGTCCTGAACCATCGCCTCGAGAAGCGAGGTCTTCAGAACGCGTGCGATCGCTGCGGTAAGCGGCAGGCCGAGCGCAAGCGCGGGCAGCAGCATGTGCCGCAACAGCGTCCCCACGGCGTCCGCATCTCCGCCCAGAACCCTTTCGATCAGGAAGAAGGCCGTGGCGAAATCCAGCGACAATCTCGGGTCCAGCCGGCCGGAAATCGGCAGAAAGGGAATCAGAACCCCGAAAAGCAGAATCAGCAGCAGCGCCCATAGGAAATCGGGGATCGCGATCGCCATCCCGTTGATCCCGTCGACCAGGACTTCGGGCCATCGTCCGTGCCAATAGACCGCAGCACAGCCCAGCCCGACGCCCAGCCCGACGCCGAAGAGGATCGCCAAGGCCACGAGTTCGAGGGTCGGCGGCAAATGCGTCAGGATCAGCCCCGCCACGTCCTGTTTGAAGCTGATCGAGACCCCGAAATCGCCGGTCACGATATTCCCGAGATAGACCAGAAACTGTTCGAAAACAGACTTGTCGAGACCGTAAAACGCCCGCAGGCGTTCGATGTCGGCCATCGTCGCCTCGGGAGCGATCATCATCGATACGGGATCGCCCGGCACGACCCGCAAGACCACGAATACGATCACGGCCACGCCGATCACCGTCGGCGCTGCGAGCAGCAGGCGTTTCAGCACATGGCTTGCGGACATCACCGGTACCCGTGTCCGGCGGGCTGCGCCGGGCGCGGAACCCTTACCGGCGCGTCACCTTCGCATGCTCACTTCCGCCCGATCTTCGCCGGCAGGACGAAATTGGCAACGTGCGGCGTGAAGTCCAACGCCGCATCGTGCACAACCGGCTGATGGAATTGCCACAGCGGCAACACCAGGGCGTTTTCGGCGATGTATCTGTTGGCCTCGTCGTAGCCCTTGATCCGCTTGTCGTAGTCGCGTTCCAGGAACAGTTGGAGAAGCTTGTCGCTCAGCGCCTTGCCGTCCCAGACCGAGTGCGGGCTCGGCCCGAACATGGCGTGGCCGGTGGAGTTTTCGGGATCGGCCGATGAGTTGCCCCAACTGTAGTAAGCCGCCGGCGCCAGCTTGTCCTGGGCGCGGAGCTGGAAATGCTTGGCAATCTCATAGACCTCGATCTCGGCCTCGATGCCGACGCGGCGCCACATGCCTGCGATCGCCTGGACGGTCTCGTAGTCCTTGGGCTTGTAGCCCCGAGTGGTCTGGAACTTGAACCGCACCGGATTCGCGCGGGAATAACCGCTGTCGGTCAGCAGTCTTTTCGCCAAGTCCGGATCGTAGGGCGTCTTGATGGCAGGGTTGTAGCCGACATATTGCGGCGCGAGCAGGGTGTCGATCGGCGTGGCGTATCCGCCCATGAGCCGGTCGACGATGGCCCGTTTGTCGATCGCATGCACTGCGGCACGGCGCACGTTGGCATCGACCATCGGCCCGACGTCGTTGATGAAGATCATGGCGATGTCGCTTACCGGATGGACGACCCCGGTGAGGCCGGATTTCCGGCGCAGCCTCTCGAACTGTTCGTAGGGGAGGTCAAGCGTAAGATCAGACGATCCGCTCTCGACCTCGGAGACCCGAGCCGAGACGTCGGTGACGAACTTGAACACCACCGTCTCGAACGCCGGCCGCGGCCCCCAGTAGTTGGGATTCCGCTTCAGCCGCGCAAACGAGCCGCGGGAATATCTTTCGAGCTGATAGGGCCCGGAGCCCATCGGCGCCTTCTCGAACCCGGCCTTGCCGACCTTTTCGTAGTAGTGCGGCGGAAGCAGATAGGCACCCAGGAAGCTCAGCCAGGGCAGGATCGTCGCCCGGTAGGGTCGCAAGTCGGCGGTGATCACCGCACCATCGATCTTGAAGTTCTTCAGGCTGCCCCAGATGAACTGGATCGGGTTGCCCGTCTTGGGATCGCCGAGCCGCTTGAGGTTCCAGACGATGTCCTGCGCCGTCATCGCTTTGCCATCGGCCCAGCGGCGGTTCTCGCCGAGTCTGAGACGGATGCCGGTATTGTCGGCGTTGAACGACCATTCGCTGAGCACGCCCGGGATCTGTTTCAGGTCGGGTCCCTGATCGACATACTGATCGAAGACCGACTTGTAGATCGAGGCCAGCCCGGGATTGACGGCAGAGGTTCCCGTCGTCGGATCCCATGACGGAACCGGCAGGTTGTAGGCGATGGTCAGCGTGTCGCCGATGGCGGCCCTGGCTTCCGCAGACCACAGGATGGATGTCGGCAGCGTTGCCCCCACGGCGGCCGCGCCCGCCAGGAAGCCCCTTCGATGGCAATCGGTCATGATTGGTGTCCTCCCCGGCGAAAGGTGCGTTCTTTTTCCTGAGCATGTCAAATACTCTGTGTCTGTCCAGGCGTATCGGCGCACCGTGTCGCGGCCCTCGGCGGACGGCCCGCCGTCATGCGCGGCTGCGACCGGACGCCGGGGCTCAGACGATCCCCTCGCGCCTCAGGCGCTCGATGGCGGCAGGCTCGTAGCCCAGCTCGCTCAGGACCTCGCCCGTATTCTCGCCCAGTTGCGGCGGCGGCCGCATCGGCTGATCCGCGCGCGAGCCGTCATAGCGCACCGGCCGGCGCAGCAGCGTCATCTCGCCCTCCTCGGGATGGGCAGTGGTGAAGAAGGTCTCCAGGTGCCTGACCTGCGGGTCTTCCATCACCTCGGGCAGGGTAAGAATCGGCGCGAACGGGACGTCCTCTTCCTCAAGTCGCGCCATCCAATGCGCGCGCGGCCTGGTTCCGGCCGTCTTCTGGAACTCGGCCTTGAGTTCCAGATAGTGTTCGATTCGGGACTCGCGCTCCATGAACCGCCGATCCCGTCCCAGATCCGACCGCTCGAACGCGTTCTGGACGCCCTGCCAGAACTTTTGGGGCGAGGACAGGTGTAGCGCCAACAGCTTGCCATCGCCGCAGCGCAGCGAATAGGACTGCGAGGCCTTCACCCGGGCGAGCGGTCCTTGCGGGAGGCCGCCTTGAAGCATGTTGGACCACGGATCGGGCATGAAGGCGATCGAGGATTCCAGCATGTTGACGTCGATCCGGCGCGCAACCCCGGTACGCTCGCGCTCGAACAGGGCGCCCAGAATGCCGTAGCAGGCGTTGATTCCGGTCATGTTGTCGGAGATCGTCGGCCCGGTGATCTGCGGGTTCTCCGGGTCGATGAACAGCGAGGTCACACCGCCGAGCGACTGGGCGACCGCATCATAGGCGGGCCGGTCGTGATAGGGGCCATCCTCGCCGAAACCGGTGATCGAGCAGTAGATCAGCCTCGGGTTGCGCGCCCGCAGCGTATCCAGCCCGAGCCCGAGCCGTTCCATGACGCCGGGCCGGAAATTCTCCATCAGCACGTCGGCGGTCTCGACCAGCCGCATCAGAATCCCCTTGCCCTCTCCGGAGCGCAGATCGAGGGTAAGGCTACGCTTGTTGCGGTTGTAGGCCAGGAAATGGGCGGCATAGCTGCCGCCGCGCCAGGACCGGAACATGTCCCCGCCCTTGGGGTTCTCGACCTTGATGATGTCCGCGCCCAGATCGCCCAGCATCTGTCCGCCGAGCGGGCCGGTGATCATCGTCGTCAGTTCGAGGATGCGAACCCCCTCCAGCGCGGCCATCGGCTCTCCTTCGTTCGGCGTCGTCCCGCGCAAGGGGACCGCCGCATGGGCTCGGTCGGTTTCCCTATCGCGCCCGGCTCGACAGGGGCTGAACATAGCCGATAATGCCCACCTGACGAAATCCGGGCGGGGACCGTGACGCCAGAACCTGCCATCCCGTTCCGGCCCCTGCACGCGCTGCTGGCCGATCATGCGGCCGCGCGCGGAGACAAGACGGCGATTTTCGAACTCGACAGCGGCCGGAGCATCGATTTCCGAACGCTGGCCGTGGCTGTTGACCGGATCTCGGCCCATCTCGAGGCCCGCGGGCTCGGGCGCGGCGACCGGGTCGCGATATTGAGCGGAGAACGGCTGGAAAAGCTGCTCGTCTTCCTCGCCGTCTGGCGGATCGGCGCGGTGGCCTGTCCGTTCGATGTCGAGATGGGCATTGCGCATTTGCGCGCGATCCTGGGCTATATCGCCCCGCGCCTGGTGTTGTGGCACGAGGCGCTCGACGGCGCGGCGATCCTGGACGGGCTCGGCCTGCCGGCGCTGCGGTTCGCGACCTGGCCCGATGGCGAGGATGCGTTTTTCTCGGCCATCCGCACCGGCCCACCGAACCGGCCGGTGCGCGGCGCGAACGGCCCGCACGACATCGCGTGCATCTTCTCGACGTCGGGCACCACCGACCGGCCGAAATGCGTCGAATGGGATCATATGGGGCTGTGGCTGTGCGGGTTGTCGAGCATCGACTTCACCGGGTTGAACGAGAACGACCGGCTGCTCGAATACCGCACGTTCAGCTGGCTGTCGCCGCAGATCCTGGCGCTGATGCCGCTGATACAGACCGGGCTCGGCCTCTACATGGCCGGCAGGTTCTCGCGCGGACGTTTCTTCGGCTGGATCGAGGACCATGCGATCACCGTCGCCGTCGGCGTGCCGACGGTGATTAACATGCTGCTCGAACGGCCGGTCGCGATCCGCCCGGGCGCGTTGGCGAGCCTGCGCGTGATGACCTCGAGCTCCGCGCCACTCGCCGCCGAGAGGTGGCGCCGGTTCGAGGATGCCTACGGCATCAACCTGCTCCAGCTCTACGGCGCCTCGGAAGGCGGGTGGCTGTGCGGCAACCGCACCGACGGGCGTCGAACCGGCACCGTCGGCCGGCCGGCCAGACATATCGAGTTCGCGATCCGCGACGCCGCCGGCTGCCCCTGTCCGCCCGGCACCCACGGCGAGATCGCCATCCGCGGCCGCCAGACCGCCGTGGGCATCTTCACGCCCGAGGGGACATACCGGGATTTGCGACCGCATCGACTTGCCGACTGGATGCCCACCGGCGATCTGGGGATGTTCGACGCCGAAGGGTTCGTTACCGTCACCGGGCGGACGAAGGACCTGATCATCCGCGGCGGGGTCAACATCGCGCCTGCGGAGATCGATGCCGTGCTGATGAGCCATCCGGGGCTCGCCGAGGGTGCCGCCGTGGGCGTCCCCGATCCGGTCTACGGCGAGGAAATCGTCGCATTCGTGGTCGCACGCGGCGGCGAGACCGTCCGAGCCGAAGATGTCATCGCCCATTGCGCGAACGCCTTGCCTGCCTTCAAGGTGCCCAGGGCCGTGCGCCTGGTCGCCGCGCTGCCGCGCTCGGACCGCGGCAAGATCCGCCGCGAGGCGCTCAGGGACCTCTGGTGCGCCGAACCCGGCGACGGGCCGGCCGGCCGGGGGGCGCCGCGGCCACCGCACGCCTGATCGCGAGGCTGTCGAGAACATTCTGAGTTGACCGCGTCGGTCGTGATCGTCGGGCCTGTAGGGAAGTGGTCAGGCGCTGCGCTCCTGTCCAATGTTTCACGTGAAACATTGGACAGGCCTCCGGCCGGTCGCGGCGAAGCGCCTCTCGCGGCCTGCCGGTTCGGGGTCTCGCCGGGCGCGCCGTCAGCCCCTGTGGCTGCTCCATCCGAGGCATCCAGACCCGCCATGGCCTGGATGCCTTCCAAGACCGGACAGATCATCTGGTACATCCACCGGACATATCGCGTGTTAGCGACAGCCCCTGATCGCGAGGCTTGGCGGGCTGGGTAAAAGACCGCACAATGGCGCGATTGGTTACCGGCCGCGAGGTGCTTTCGCGATGCGCAGATATCTCCAGATCAACCTCGAGGACCGTTCGATCCAGACCGAGACGCTCTCGGGCGAGGCGGTGATCCGTGCCGGCCGCTACCTGATCTCCAAAACCTTGCTGGAGTGCGGTGCGGCCGAGGCCGACCCTCTGGGGCCGGACAATCCTCTGATCTTTTCGGCTGGGCCATTTGCGGGATCGAATTTCTCCAACGCCAACCGGCTGTCGATCGGCTGCAGGAGCCCGCTGACCGGCGGCATCAAGGAGGCCAATTCCGGCGGGACTTTCGCCTTCGCGCTCGGCCAGCTCGAGATCGCCGGCTTCACACTCCACGGCGTCTCGCACGACTGGGTGGTCGTGC
>CAYFYS010000101.1:0-6854 GCA_964347365.1 uncultured Rhodospirillaceae bacterium
CGATGATGCGCTACGACATGGCGGCGTGCGCGGAGATGACCCAGCAGTTCGAGGCGGTCCCCTCGATGATCTCCGAGGCGATGGGGGCCACCGACGCCCACGCGCGCGAGGACGCGCTGTTCGATGCCGACAACAAGATCCTCTGGTACAAGATGTCGGTCGGCTCGGGCGGGCTGTTGGGCCAGTGCTTTGAGTGCATGCGGGTCTGTCCGATCGCCAACCAGGCGCCGATGGCCGATCCGATCCGCCGCTTCGAGACGGCGCTCCAAGCCGAAGACTGAACGATGACCCGCGGGCGCGACCGCCGCCAGATGGGCCTGACCGAGGCGATGGTTGCGGCCTACGGCGATACCGTCTGGGAGCTCAGCCACAACATCCAGGTCCGGATCGGCGATCCCGTGCGGCTGCGCGACTGGCCGCAGATCGAACGCCAGCGGCCGGGCAGCGGCATGTCCGACGGACAGATCGCCGAGAAGATCGGGCTGACCCGCGATCAGGTCACGCACATAAGGCTGCTGCTCGAACACCGCCGTTTCCGGCGCCACCACTACCATCGCCTCTACGGGCTGGGCGGCGGCAAGCGGTACCGCCCGAACCGCCAGGATGCAGCCGAGCCCGGCCAGCCGCTGAGCGATGCCGCAATGGCGCTGCGCGAGGCGCTCGACTTCGACCCGCGCCTGGCCGATGGTTATCTTCGCACCGGGCTGTGGCGCGCATCGACCCCGGCGCGCCGGCTGGGCGCGCTGGCCGCCGATGCCGGCGCGCGGCCGGCCCTGATTACCGCCGCCGAGACGCTTGACTATGCGGCGCTGCACGCACGCGCACTGCGCACGGCCGCACGGCTGCGACAGCGCGGACTCGGGCGCGGCGAGGTCGTTGCGCTGGAGGCCGGCGCGCTCGCGCCGCTGGCGCTGGCCTATTGCGCGGTCTCGCTCGCCGGTGCGGTGCTTTGCCTGCTGCCCGCCGGGCTGGACGAAACGGCGCGCGGCGACTGCCTGGTCCGGGCCGGGGCGGTCGGGCTGTTCGACGATCTCGCCGCGGGGCGCCCGGACGACGCCGCGCGGGCGGCGACCGAGCCCGCGGTCGCCAGCGATCCGCTGGCGATCCTGTTCTCCGAGCCCGGCAGCCCGCGCGCGGTCGTCCACAACGCCCATACCCTGCTCGCCGGCATCGACGAGGCTGCGGCCGGCTACGGCCTGTCCGCCGGCGACCGGCTGGCGGTGCACGGCGACGTCCACGGCGTGGCGGCACTGGTTGCGGTCAACCTCGCGCTCGCCGCCGGCGCGGCGCTCGATGACACCGGCGGCCGCGCGACGGTGGCCTTGTGCGCCGACGGCGCGGCGCCGGTTCCGGCCCCCGGTCTCAGGCTGGCGATCGCGACCGGCGGGGGGGCTGCCGCGCTTGAAGCGCGGCTGGACGGCGCCCTGGTGTGTCGCGCCCGCATGACCGCCGAGGCCCAGCTGATGTGCACCGCCAGGCCCGATGAGGATTCCGCGATCCGCCACCGGACCTTCGGACGGCCGAACCCCGCGATGTCGGTCCGCGCCCTGGCCGATGACGGGGAAGTCGTGGCGCCGGGCGCGGAAGGCGTGCTGGAGATTCGCGGCGCCAACCTCGCCCCGTCCTATCTCGGCGACGACAAGGCGAACCGCACCGCGTTCAGCGGCGATCGCTGGCTGCGCACCGGGCTTCGCTGCGTGATCCGTCCCGACGGCGCGGTCGCGCCGCGGGGCGGGACATGACCATGGAACGGCATCCGGCGGTGGAATTCGTGGTCGCAGCGCCGCGGCCGCCGGCGGTGGATGTCGCGGACCGGCCGGCCCGGTTCCCGGTCCGGCGGATCTATACCATCGGACGGAACTATGCCGCCCATGCCCGTGAAACCGGCCTCGGCGGGGCGGCGGGCTCCAAGCCCGGCGTGTCGCTCAAACCCGCAGACTCGATCGCCGCGGCCGGGCCGGTCGCCTATCCGCCCGGCACCGACCGGCTGGAGCCGGAGGTGGAGATGGTCGTAGCAATCGGCATCGGCGGGGCCGACATCGCGCGCAGCAAGGCGCTCGGCCACATCTTCGGCTACGCCGTGGGGTTCGACCTGATCCGCCGCGATGTCATGCACGCCTGCATCGCCGACCAGCACTCCTGGGACCTTTGCAAGAGCTTCGACGGTGCCTCGCCGATCAGCGCGATCGTCCCGGCCGAGGCGATCGGCCACCCCGATGCGGGTGCGATCACGTTGGACATCAACGGGGTCGAACGCCAGCGCGGCGACCTTTCGGAAATGATCTGGGACGTCCCGGAGATCATTGCGCGCCTGTCCGCGCTCAGCCGGCTGGAGCCCGGCGATCTGGTGTATACCGGCACGCCCAAAGGGCCCGGACCGGTGGTGCGCGGCGATTGCCTCGACGGGCGGGTGAACGGGATCGGCGCGCTGCAAGTCAGGATCGTCTGAACGCCCAGCGGGCCGGGGCCGCAACGGTGGGAGCGCGGCCTCCGGCCGTCCCGGCAAGGGCCGGCGCCGCGTTCCGGGCTGACAACCCCGCGGTGCCGCGCTACCATCGCGCCATGGTCGGGGATGAGCGGGCGGATCAGGGCGCGGCCGGTCCCGGGCGCCTGGCCGCGGATTGGCCGGACACGGCCCATGTGCCGCGCCTTCGCGGACCGGGGCCGTACGCCCTGGCTCTGGGGATGGCCGCTTGTGCGGGCGTGCTGGCCGGCCTGTCGTCCGGCGCCGAGGCCACCCTTGCCGCGGGGATGACCGCCGGCGCCGGCACGCTGGCCTTCGCGCTGACAACACGGCCGCGGCGGCAGGATACCCTGCTGCTCGTCACGATGGCAGCGCTCATCATCGCCTGGGTCGCATGCCTTTATGCAATGCCCGCCTTCGACGGCACCCCGACCCGCATCGCGGCCATCGGAGCGGCATGCGTGATCGCCGGGCTGGCCCGTTTCGTTGCGCTCCGCCGCCATGCGCTGCAGGCCATCGCTGAGCGGAGCGCCGGATGGACCGTTGCGGAGATGGCCGCCTACGCCGAGTTCCTGCTCGACCGACGACCCTGCCCGGGCGCGGGCGAGGCCGCGCTGGCGCTCTATCGGCGGGCGGCGGAGACTGTGTCGCGAAAACCCTGGTGCGAAAAGCGGGATATTGCAGTGATCGAGCGGCTGGCGGCGCTGTTGACGGCACAGCCCGCGAGCGCCGCCGACATGCATGCCGCGCGGATCTGGCGCGGCCGCGCGCGTGCCCTCGGCGCGTTCGCCGTCGGCGCCGGGGAGCCCGCGTCCGAGCACAGTTGCCGCGATACCGATGACGGGAACGCCGGGGCCGGTTTCGATGATTTCGGCTTCCATCACGGCATCCCCGTGTGGCGACTCCGGGTGGCCGGCCCGGATTCCCTGTCGGGCGGCGAGGTCGTCTTCCGCGCCTTCCTGCTGCCGGAAGGCGCGCTGCTGGCGTGCCTGGTCCGGTTTGAATGCCCGGCCGGCCGCCTGGTGCTGGCGCATCGGGTCTTCGACGTCACCGATCCGGCGGTAGAAACCTATATCGCCGGATCGGAGCACCATCTGCGCTGGCGCACCGAGATCTATGACGCAAGACGGGTAGACGGGACCGACCGCGTTCCGCCGGGCGGGCCGGACGCCGTGGGCGAGGTCGATCTGAAGGACAGCGGGCTGATGACCGCCTTCGAGCAGGTTCTGGCCCATAACGCCGCGCTCGGGACGGATGCCGATGTCGGATCGGCGTATGCGTTTCTGACTGCGACCTTCCGGGAATACGCGGCGAGCTACGGTGTCGAAGCCGCGTGGTCGGCGCTGGTTGCGGCCTGCGCGCCGGTGTCCGACTGACCCGCAGCGCCGCTGCGGATCGCGCGCGCCAGCGCGGCGGGGACGACGGTGCCGATGCCGATGCGTGCGACGGCGAGCTGTCCGGCGGACAGGTCCAGGACCGCGCCCAGATCCGTGCGATCGAACAGCGCTTCGTCGAGGCGGGCGTCAAGCAGGCGTGCGCCGGCAAGCAACGCGCCGCTCAGATCGGCGCCGCTCAGATCGGCCCGGAAAAGTTCGGCGTCTCGCAAATCGGCATCGCGCAGGCTGGCGTTCCGCAGATCGGCGTCATGGAGGAACGCCCCGCGCAGATCCGCACGCGCGAAATCCGCCCCCTGGAGCCGCGCACGGCGCAGCTCAGCGTCGCGCAGGCCGGAATCGGCAAAGATCGCCCCGTCCAGCGTATGGCTGTGCAGATTCGCGCCATCGAGCGCGACATCGCGGAAGTCGGCCCGAGCCCCGCCGCCCCCCCGGCTCAGCACCCAGGTCAGGTGCTGCTGGAAAAGCCGTCGGAACTCCGGCCCGGCGATCGGTCGTCTCATGGCGTTGGATACTCCTGCACGGACCGGGCGCGTCCGGACCGCCTGTGTTGATCGGATCCTTCGGGTTGCCTATTATGCAGCCAACCAGAACAGCACGGCCTTGGGGAAAATGGAAGAACCGGCCCGACCGAAACGGCCGGCGGTCCCGCGGTCGGGCTGCCGATTCCGGATCGCCATCCGACAGGCCGGGGTGAGGAGTGCCGCATCGGCGTCGCCATCGGGCTCGGGCAACGGCGTAAGGAGCCGTTCGGTGGACGCTGCGGCGCAAAGAAGTATCTCTGCGATGACACCAGCACATTCCTGCGAGGGCCTGGACAAGCAGCCAGGCGGCGGCCGGATCCGGACGTGCCGGCGGTGAACGAGCCGACGGTCCCGCCGGTTGACCGCGGCCAGGACTTCTACCGCGTTCGGCGCCTTCCACCGTATGTGTTCGCCGAGGTCAATGCGATGAAGGCCGCCGCGCGCGCGGCCGGTCACGACATCATCGACTTCGGCATGGGCAACCCGGACAACCCGACGCCGCAGCACATCGTGGAAAAGCTGATCGAGGCCGTCCAGAACCCGCGCACCCACCGTTACTCGAATTCGCGGGGGATCCCCGGTCTGCGGCGCGCGATCGCAGCCTATTACGATCGGCGTTTCGGCGTGAAGATCGACCCGGAGCGCGAGGCCATCGTCACTTTGGGGTCGAAGGAAGGCTTTGCCAACCTCGCCATGGCGATCACCAGCCCGGGCGACGTGGTGCTGGTCCCCAACCCGTCCTATCCGATCCATGCCTATGGCTTCATCATCGCCGGCGGGGCGCTGCGCCACGTGCCGGTCGGGCCGGATGTCGACTTCCTGGCGGAGATCGAGCGCGCGGCGCGCTACAGCGTCCCCGCCCCGCTGGCGGTGATCCTCAGCTTCCCCGCCAACCCGACCGCGCACACCGTCGATCTCGCCTTCTACGAACAGGTCGTCGATTTCTGCCGGCGGCGCGGGATCTATGTCATCTCCGACCTCGCCTATGCGGAGATCTACTTCGACGGCAACCCGCCGCCTTCGGTCCTGCAGATCCCCGGCGCCAGGGATATCGCCGTCGAGTTCACCTCGCTCAGCAAGACCTATTCCATGCCCGGCTGGCGCATCGGGTTTGCCGCCGGCAACGCCCGGCTGATCGCCGCCCTGGCGCGGGTGAAGTCCTATCTCGATTACGGCGCGTTCACGCCGATCCAGGTTGCCGCCACCGCCGCGCTCAACGGCCCGCAGGATTGCATCGACCAGGTACGCGCGCTCTACCGGCGCCGGCGCGACGTTGTGGTGGACAGCTTCACCGCCGCCGGCTGGCAGATCCCGCCGCCCACCGCGACGATGTTCGCCTGGGCGCCGATCCCACCCCGGTTTTCCAACCAGGGCTCCCTGGAATTCTCCAAGCTGCTCCTGAACGAGGCCGGCGTGGCCGTCTCCCCCGGTGTCGGCTTCGGCGAATACGGCGAAGGTCACGTCCGGATCGCGCTGGTGGAAAACAGACATCGCATCCGTCAGGCGGCGCGCAACATCAGACGCTTCCTGTCGGCGTCATCGGGCGATCGGCCAGCCCGGCGGTCCCCGGCGGCAGCGGCACGGTGACGGCGCCCCTCAAGGTCGCCGTTGCCGGTCTGGGCACCGTCGGCGCCGGGGTGTTGCGCATCCTGGCGGAACAGCGCGCGCTCCTGGGCGAGCGCTGCGGCCGGGAAATCGTGGCTGTGGCGGTTTGCGCGCGCGCACGCGCGCGCGACCGGGGCGTGGGCATTTCCGGTCTCGCCTGGTTCGACGATGCCACGCAGATGGCGCGGCAGGCCGAGGCGGACGTCTTCGTCGAGCTGATCGGCGGCGAGGACGGGATCGCCAAGACCGCCTGCGAGGCGGCCCTGGAGGCCGGCCGCGACGTGGTGACGGCCAACAAGGCCCTGATCGCCAAGCACGGCACCGCGCTGGCCAGGACCGCCGAGGCCGCCGGGCGGACGCTCGCCTACGAGGCGGCGGTCGCCGGCGGCATCCCGATCGTCAAGACGCTGCGCGAGGGGCTCGCCGCGAACCGGCTGTCGGCGGTCTACGGCATCCTCAACGGCACCTGCAACTACATCCTGACCAGCATGCGCGAGACCGGCCGCCCCTTTCCCGACGTGCTGGCGGACGCCCAGGCGATGGGATACGCCGAGGCGGATCCGAGCTTCGACATCGACGGGATCGATGCCGCGCACAAGCTGTCGATCCTGGCGGCGCTCGCCTTCGGCGGCGAGGTCGATTTCGACGGCGTCCATGTCGAGGGGATCCGCCACGTCTCGGCCGAGGACATCGCCTTCGCCGAGGAGCTCGGCTACCGCATCAAGCTGCTCGGCATCGCGCGGCGGACCGCCAACGGCATCGAGCAGCGCGTGCATCCGTGCATGATCGCCACGGACCAGCCGATCGCCCAGGTCGACGGCGTCCACAACGCGGTCGTGGCCGCGGGCGCTTCGGTGGGCTCGGCCG
>CAYFYS010000102.1:0-6813 GCA_964347365.1 uncultured Rhodospirillaceae bacterium
GTCTTTTGAGATCCAGGCGGTCGAGGAGTGGTCCGGCCTCTACCGGGACCCGCTGGAGATGTATCCCGACGCGACGCCGGAGATCGTCGAACGGCATCGGGACTGGCTGGTGCCCGAGGCGTTGGATGCCGATTCGGGCCTGATGCTCTTTGCGTTTCAGAGCTATCTCCTGCGGACGGGCCGCTATACGATTCTCGTCGATTCCTGCGTTGGCGAGGACAAGGAGCGTCCCGATCGGCCAAACTGGCACCGCAAGAAATGGCCGTGGCTCGGCAATCTCAAGGCGGCCGGCATCACCCCCGAGGAGGTCGATTTCGTGCTGTGCACCCACCTGCACGTCGACCATGTGGGCTGGAACACCAGGCTGGTGGATGGGCGCTGGGTGCCGACCTTCCCCAACGCCTCCTACCTGTTCGGGGAGACCGAGTACCGCTACTGGGAAGCCGAGTCGCAGAACATCGACTTCATGCGCGCGGTCTTTGCCGACAGCGTTCTGCCGATCATGGAGGCCGGCAAGGCCACCCTCATCGACGCCGATTTCGAAATCGACACCGGGCTGGCGATCGAGTCGACGCCGGGGCACACGCCGGGCCACATCTGCCTCAACCTCCGTTCGCAAGGCCAGCAGGCGGTCTTTGCCGGCGATCTGATGCACCATCCGCTGCAGGTGCCGGAGCCGCAGCTCTCGAGCATCTTCTGCAGCGACGCCGAACAGTCGCGCAAGACACGCACGGCCTTCGTCGAGCGCTATACCGACAGCGATGTCGTCATCTTGCCGGCCCATTTCCCCGGACGTTCGGCCGGGCGCATCAGGGCCCGACGTGGAACGAGACGGTTCGCCTTCTGCGATGATTGAGGCGCTTGGCGTCGGTATCGCAGGCCTCGGTGCGGTCGGCAGGCCGGTCGCCCGCGCCCTGGCCCACGGTGTAGACGGGTTGCGCCTCGCTGCGGTGGCGAGCAGCGATCCCGACCGCGCCCGTGCACGCATGGCCGCCATCGCCCCGGATGTTCCGGCGGTTCCCGCCGCCGCCGTGCCCGAACATGCCGAGATCGTCGTGGAATGCGTTCCCGCAGCCGTCTTTGCCGAAGTCGCCGAACCGGTGGTCGCGGCGGGCAGGACGCTGGTTACGGTGAGCGGGGCCGCGCTCCTGGTTCATTCGGAGATCGTGGACCGCGCGCGGCAGACCGGCGCACGGATCGTGCTTGCGACCGGCGCGCTGGTCGGTCTCGATGCCGTCCGCGCGGCCGCAGAGGGCAGGATCGACGCGGTGCGGATGATTACCCGCAAGCCGCCGAGATCGCTCCTCGGTGCGCCCTACCTGGAGCAGAACCGGATTTCGATCGACCGCCTTTCCACCGCGCTGAAGGTCTTCGAGGGCTCGGCCCGCGAGGGTGCGGCGGGCTTTCCGGCCAACGTCAACGTGGCCGCCGCCCTGGGTCTTGCGGGGCTCGGTCCCGACCGCACACGGCTGGAGATCTGGGCCGACCCGGCGTTGGAACGCAATACCCACGAGATCCTCGTAGAGGCGGACAGCGCCCGTTTGAGCATGAAGATCGAGAACGTGCCCTCGGACGAGAACCCGGGGACCGGTCGGATCACCGCCCTCAGCGTCATCGCTGCGCTGCGCGGGCTCGCCACCCCGTTCAGGGTGGGAAGCTGACCACCCGCCCTTCCTCAAGCCGCATGACCAGGGAGAACGAGGCCATGGAATACCAGGCACTCAAGTGGGACGTACGGGAGAACCCCGAACGCCCGGGCGAGCGTTGCATCGGCGTGATCACGCTGAACCGGCCCGAGGCGCTCAATGCCGTCGACGTAAGGATGCGGGTCGAGCTTGACGTACTGTGCGACCAGATCGGTCACAACAACCACCTCAAGGTGATCGTGCTGACGGGCGAGGGCAGGGGCTTCTCGGCCGGCGGCGACTTGAAGTCGGAGGCCGGGCCGCTGGGCGCAGGGCCGGATCCGGAGTTCGATATGGGAAATTTCGGAGCCTACAAGGAACTTGCCCACCTGTTCTTCAACGATCTGCGGCATCAAGTTCTGCAGCGGGCTTTCCGCAAGCTGGAGGATTTGCCGCAGATCACGATTGCAGCGATCAACGGACCGGCGGTCGGCATCGGCCTGGAGATTGCCACGCTGTGCGACCTGAGGATCGCCTCGGATCGGGCGAAGCTCGGCGAGGTTGCGGTGCCAGCGGGCTTCCTCCCGGAATCCGGCGGGGCGCGCAACCTTCCCAAGCTGGTCGGCGTCGGCAAGGCGCTGGAGCTGATCCTCACCGGACGGATCATCGAGGCGGCGGAGGCCGAGCGCATCGGGCTGGTCGAGCGGGTGGTGCCTCATGATGATCTGCTCGACGAGGTCATGACGCTGGCCGGCAGGATATCCTCCAACCCCTATCTGTCGGTCCGCTACGCCAAGGAGCTGGTGAAAATGTACTGGAACGCCAACCGCAGCCAGGAAGGCTGGGACCGCGAGTTTGCCGCGATCCAGGAAATCACCCGGACCGGAGACTGTCGCGAGGGGATGCGCGCTTTCCTCGCCAAGCGTCCGCCGGACTATCGTGGCCCCTACTACGAGGCTTGGCCGTTCGGGAACGGCGCAGGTGAGTGAGGGGTCGTCGATCCCGGCGCGGCTGAACCTCTGCGGCGAGGTCCTGGGCGACAGCGTGCGCGGCGGAGCCGGCGGACGGACCGCCTTCGTCTGGCAGGGCGGATCGATCAGCTATGCCACGCTCCTGGATCGGGTCGCGCGGCTTGCGGGCGCACTCGCCGGACGCGGTATCACGCGCGGGACGCCGGTGCTGGTACGCATGTCGAACTGTATCGAATTCGCCCTTGCTTTCTTGGCGCTGACCCGGCTGGGCGCGATTCCGGTGCTGCAGAACTCCCTGCTTGGAGCCGAGGAGGTCGACTACGTCCTGGACCACAGTCGGGCTACGGCAGCGATCTCCTTGGCGGAGATCGCCGATCCGCTGCTGCGCCGCGCCGATGCCCTCGATGTCCTGGTCTGGCGCGGCGCACGCCCCGGCGCAACCTCCCTGGAGGCCATGGCGCAGTTTGCTCCGGCCATGGAAACGTCCGTCGACACCGCCGCCGAAGACCCTGCCTTCATGGTCTACACCTCCGGCACCACGGGCCGTCCCAAGGGGATCGTCCACGCCCATCGATGGATCCGCGCGCTCGGTGAGGCCAACAGCTACCGGGTGCCGCCGGAGGCCGGCGACGTCGTGCTGGCGACCGGCGAATGGAGCTTCATCAGCGCGCTTGGCCACAACATGCTCTTTCCACTGCGCAACGGCGTGACCGGCGCGATCCTGGAGAGTCGACCGAAGCCCGAAGACGTGCTTGCGGCGGTCGAGGCGCTCGGGGTGACGCTGCTTTATTCGGTGGCAACGGTCTATCGTCGCATCCTTGCCATCGATGGTGTCGAACACCGCTACGACCTGTCGCGCCTCAGGGGCTGTAGCGCCACCGGCGAGGCCCTCGAGACCGCAACCTGGGAGGCGTTCAAGGAGCGTATCGGCTGCGAGATCTGGGAGCATTACGGCATCTCGGAGATGCAGATGGTGCTGGGCCAGGGTCCACGGCATCCGGTCCGGCCGGGATCGATCGGCATCCCGCTGCCCGGCACCCCGGTGGCGGTCCGCAACGAGGATGGCCATGATCTGCCGGCCGGCGAGATCGGCCGTCTGTTGATCAAGGCCGATAATCCGGGATTCTTCCTGGGCTATCATCGCGACGCCGCGCTGACCCGACAGGTGGTCCGTGACGGCTGGTACCACACCGGCGATCTCGCCTGGCGTGACCAGGACGGCTATTACTGGATCGCCGGGCGCGAGGACGACTGCTTCAAGAGCCGCGGCATCTTCATCTCGCCCAACGAGATCGAGGACGCGCTGCGCCGGTATGCCGGCGTTACCGAAGCCTGCGTGGTGCCGATCCCGGATCCGGAGATCGGCAACCGGATCCGTGCGGTCGTTGTGATCAGGGACGGGCATGTGCGTTCCAGCGGGCTGGGCGAGCGGATCCGCACGCGGCTGTGCGGCAGGATCGCGCCCTTCAAGATTCCGCACAGCGTTGAAATCGTGGACCGTCTGCCGATGAGCCCGGTCGGAAAGGTCTTGCGCCGAAAGGTCGCCGAAGGCAGCGCGTCATAGCATGTGAGCCTGCCCCGGCACCGGATCCCGATTAACGCGCCGCACCGCCATCCCCGGTTTCGCAGGGAGGCCGCGCCGTCGACCCGACGCCGGCCGGGCTCGTCGCGAACCGGTAACCGGTATTCGGCAATCAGCGGGTCGGGTCGTCGAAGCGCGATTCGCGCACCCCGAGTGCGCCGAGCGCGTCTTCGACGAAGCGACGGGACAGGATCTCGTCCCGACTTATCACGCGGATACCCGGGTTGAGCGCCTTGAAACCGTCGAGCTGGCCCTGCCAATGCCCGGGTGTCATCTCGCCGTTGACGGCAAACCCGCCATTGTCCCGTTCCTGGCGCCAGATCTTGGCGACGGCGTCCTCGGGCACTGCGATGCTTACGTTGTTGCGGAAAACGGTCTCGAAGGCCTCGAAATCCTCGTGCAGCGCGCGCGAGGCGCGGATCATGCCGCGGACCAGCCTGGCCAGCGCGTCGGCGTTGTCCCGCTCATAGGCTTCGGTCGTCGACAGCACGCCGTGCGGCTGAAGTGGAACCAGCTCTTTGAGTTGCGTGAAGCCGAGCAGGATGGAAAGCCTGTCGCTCTGGTTGGCCGCCAGCGAGATCGCCTCCTCGATACGGATCAAGGAGACATCGATGCCGCCCTCCAGGAGAGCCTGGATGCGTTCGGGCGGTGGACCGACGGCACGCCAGTCGATTTCGCTTTCGGCGATGCCCAGCGCGGCGACCGTCAGCCGCGCCATGTGGTGGCTGAGCGCACCGAAGCCGTCAAGGGCCCACGCGACGCCGCGGAGCTGCTCCGGCCTGGTGATCGATTTCCGGACGACCAGGTTCTGGGCCAGCCCGCGCGCCATCGAGACGAGGATCCGGACCGGCGCCCCGTCGGCGCGCGCGGCGATCGCCGGCCCCAGCCCGCCGTAGCAGGCATCGACCCGGCCGTCGCGCACGGCCGTGATCGCGGCCACCCCGCCGTGGACCGGTATCCATGTGACGTCGAGGCCTTGGTCGGCCCACAATCCGAGGTCGGTTGCCGCCGCGCAGGCGAGATCGTCGACACCGAACGTCGCGCCGGAGGCCGCAGCGAGCGTGATCGCGATACGTTCCGTCATGTTTCCTCCTTCGGGCGACGGCGGACGAAGTGAAGGCTGGTCAGGGTCATCACCACCGCATCGTCCTGGTTACGCGTCTCGTAGGCGATCCTGACAGCGTCGCGCCCGCCTTCTTCCTTCGACGGCGAGACCTCGATGATCTCGGCCTTCACCCGCAACGTGTCCCCGGCGCGCACCGGCCTGAGCCAGCGCAGCCTGTCGATGCCGGGCGAGCCCATGCCGCAGGCCCGGAACGCGCCGGTGCGCACGAACAACCCGAAGGTCAGCGAAGCGGTCTGGTAGCCGGGCGCGACGATTCCGCCGAACATGGTCCCGGCCGCCGCCACGGGATCGGTGTGATAGGGCAGAGGGGCATAGCGCTTCCCAAAGGCGATGATCTCCTGTTCGCTCAATTTCATCGGCGCGCTCTCGATGACCTGACCGACGAAGAAATCCTCGAAATAGAGATCGTCCATCGTCGTGCTCATGCCGCCACGGCGGCCAGGCGTTCCACCAGACCGCGTACCCCCGCCAGCCTTCTGCCGGGACCTGTCCAATCGCGCCGGAAAACCAGACGATGGTCCGGCCGAAGGCTGGTGCGCCCGGCATCGTCCTGGATGAAGGCAATCAATCCCGAGGGGTTGACGAAGCTGTTATCGCGGAAAGTGAGCAGAGCCCCCTTGGGGCCGGCGTCGAGCTTCTCGATCCCCGCTTTGCGGCAAAACCGCTTGATGGCCATGACCCGAAGCAGGGTCTCGACCTCCCCGGGCAGTGGCCCGAAGCGGTCGATCAGCTCTGCGGCGAAGGACTCGATCTCCGCCTCGTCCTCAAGCCGTGCGATCCGTCGATAGAGCCCGAGCCGCACATCGAGGTCGTGGACATAGCCTTCCGGGATCAGAACCGGCAGGCCGAGTGTTATCTGGGGGGCCCAGTCGGATTCGGTGGCCTCCGGTCCGCCGCGCGCCTCGGCGACCGCCTCCTCCAGCATCTGCTGATAGAGTTCGACCCCGACCTCGCGGATGTGGCCGGACTGCTCTTCGCCCAACAAATTGCCCGCCCCGCGGATGTCGAGGTCGTGGCCCGCCAGCGAGAACCCTGCGCCCAGCGTATCCAGGGTCTGCATGACCTGGAGCCGCTTCTCCGCAGCGCTGCTCAGCGCATGGGCGGGCGGCAGGGTGAGATAGCAATAGGCCCTGAGCTTGGATCGGCCGATCCGGCCGCGAAGCTGATAGAGCTGGGCGAGCCCGAACATGTCGGCGCGCTCGACGATCAAGGTGTTTGCGCGCGGGATGTCGAGCCCGGACTCGATGATCTGGGTGGAAACCAGAACATCGATGCGGCCCTCGTAGAAGCCGGCCATGATGTCCTCGATCGCGCGGGCGGCCATCCGGCCGTGGGCGACGGCGAGCTTCACCTCGGGCACGAGCGCCTCCAGCCGGGCCGCGATCTCCTCAAGCTGGGCGATCCGCGCGCAGACGTAGAAGCTCTGCCCGCCGCGAAAATGCTCGCGCATGATCGCCTCGCGCACGATTACCGGATCGTAGGGCAGCACATAGGTACACACCGCCAGCC
>CAYFYS010000103.1:0-6778 GCA_964347365.1 uncultured Rhodospirillaceae bacterium
CGACTACGAGCGCCTGCCGGCGGCGATCGACTGCCGCAAGGCGCTGGACACCGGTGCGGCGCCGGCCCATGCGGGGCTGACCGACAATCTGGTCGCCCGGCTCGACGTCGGCTACGGCGACTGCGCGGCGGCGTTTGCGCGCGCAGCCCACGTCGTCGGCGCGACGATGCACCAGAACAAGGGGCTCGGCCAGGCCATCGAATGCCGCGGCGTCCTGGCGCGGTCCGATCCCAACGACGGCGGGCTCACCGTCTGGTCCGGCACCCAGATGCCCCATCGCGGCCACACGATCCTCTGCCAGGTTCTGGGCTGTGAGGAGGATGCGCTGCGGGTCGTTGCGCCCGACGTCGGCGGCGGGTTCGGACCGAAGTTCGTCTTCTACGCCGAAGAGGCTGCGGTGGCGGTGGCCGCGCGGATCACCGCACGGCCGGTCAAATGGATCGAGGACCGGCGCGAGCACTTCACCGCCACCACCCAGGAGCGCGACCAGTTCTGGGACATGGAGATGGCGCTGGACGCCGAGGGAAGCATGCTGGCGGTGCGCGGCCGCCTGATCCACGACCACGGCGCCTATACGCCTTACGGGGTGAACCTGCCGCATAACGCGGCGACCAACCTGATCGGCCCCTATGTGCTGCCCAGTTTTTCGCTGACGATCTCGATCGCGGCCACCAACAAGGTGCCGGTCACCCCGGTCCGCGGCGCCGGCCGGCCCCAGGGCACGTTCGTGATGGAGCGGCTGCTCGACCGCGCCGCGGCCGCGCTCGGCATCGACCGGGCGGAGATCCGGCGGCGCAACCTGATCCAGCCCGCCGCCATGCCCTACGCGGTCCCGATCAGGAACCGCGACGGCAAGTTCATGGTCTATGACAGCGGCGATTATCCGGCCGCGCTCGCCATGGCGCTGGAAGCGGCCGGTCACGACGGCTTCCCCGCCCGCCAGGAAGCGGCCCGCGCGGCCGGTCGGCATATCGGCATCGGCATCGCCAACTATGTCGAGGGCACCGGTCGCGGCCCGTTCGAGTCCGCCCGGGTCAGGATCGGCCCGTCCGGCCGCATCAGCGTGGCGACCGGCGCGACCAGCCAGGGCCAGGGGATCCGGACCGCGCTGGCCCAGGTCTGCGCGACCGCGCTCGGCGTCGATGTCGCCGATGTCCGCATCGTGGCCGGCGACACCGGCGCGCTCGCCCTGGGGCTCGGCGCCTTCGCAAGCCGTCAGGCGGTCACCGCCGGCTCGTCGGTCCATCTGGCGAGCGCGGCGCTGCGCGAGAAGGCGCTCGCGGTCGCAGCGCCGATCCTGGAAGCCGCCAGCGAGGACCTGGAGATCGTCGCCGGGCGCATCCGGGTGCGCGGCGTGCCCGGGCTGTCCGTCGGGCTGGGGGAGATCGCCCGCCAACTGGCCGGCGAGCCGGGCTTCGCCCTGCCGGGCGGGGCCGCGCCGGGCATGGAGGCGTCCGCGGCCTTCGCGCCGGACACGGTCACCTTCTGCAACGGCTGCCACGTCGCCGAGGTCGCGGTCGATACCGGTACCGGGGCGGTGGGCGTGACGGCCTATACCGTGGTCCACGATTGCGGCCGGATGATCAACCCGATGGTGGTCGAAGGCCAGATCGTCGGCGGGGCGGTGCACGGGCTGGGCAGTGCGCTGTTCGAGCGCATGGTCTTCGACCGGACGGGTCAGCCGCAGACCACCAATTTGGGCGAGTACGTGATGCCGAGCGCGCCCGAATGCCCGCGGCTGCGCCTTGCGCACATGCAATCGCCGAGCCCGCGCAACCCGCTCGGCGTCAAGGGGGCGGGCGAAGGCGGGGTGATCCCGGCACCGGCCGCCATCGCCGCGGCGATCGAGGACGCGCTGGCGCCCTTTGGCGTTGTCATCGACGACGTGCCGGTGACGCCCGAACGCCTGGTCCGGCTGATCCGCGATGTAGGCGGGCCCTGACCGCGCCCCCGTCCGAGGTCCGGTCTAAATGTTGACCATCGGCATCTGGCCTGCCGGATAGCGCTCGCCTGCGGTGAAGCCGGGCGGCGCGGCGGCGTCAAGCGCGGCGATCTCGTCCCGCGTCAGGCTGATCGCGATCGCGGCGATGTTCTCCTCCAGGTGATCGCGCCGCTTGGTCCCGGGGATCGGCACGACGCTGTCGGACCTAGCCATGGTCCAGGCGAGGGCGACCTGCGCCGGGCTGCAGCCCTTGGCGGCGGCGATGCCCTCGATCGGACCCAACAGAGCGGCGTTGTGGGCGATGTTCGGGGCGCTGAAGCGCGGATGGTCGCGCCGCCGATCGCTCTCGCCCAGATCGTGGAGCGCGCGCACCGCACCGGTCAGGAAACCGCGGCCGAGCGGGGCGTAGGCGACGAAGGTCGTGCCGAGCTCCGCGCACAGCGGCAGCAGCGCCTCCTCGGCGAAGCGCGTCCACAGAGAGTATTCCGTCTGCAGGGCCGAGATCGGATGGACCGCGTGTGCGCGTCGCAGCGTCCCCGCGGCAGCCTCCGACAGGCCGAGAGCCCTGGCCTTGCCCTGTTCGACCAAGCGCGCCATCGCGCCCACGGTCTCCTCGATCGGCACGTCTGGATCGACCCGGTGCTGGTAGTAGAGGTCGATCGTCTCCACCCCCAGCCGCCGGAGGCTCGCCTCGCAGGCCACCCCGACATATTCGGGACGGCCGTCCGCGCCGGGCCTGCCGTCGGGTTTGCGCACGTTGCCGAACTTGGTGGCCAGAACGACCTCGTCGCGCCTTCCGGCAATGGCGCGGCCGACCAGCGTCTCGTTGCCGCCGTTGCCGTAGGCATCGGAGGTGTCGATGAAATCGAGCCCGGCGTCGATGGCACGATGGATGGTGGCGATCGACTCGGCGTCTTCGGACGCGCCATAGAGCCCGGTCATGGTCATGCATCCCAGCCCGATGGCGGAGATTTCGATCGACGAATTGCCCAGCATGCGGTGCTTCATGTTTCCCGATCCTCGTCGTTCTGCCGGCCCGATCGCGCCTGGTGTCCGGTGCGCAGTGATATTCGGTTGCCTTCGCGACACCGTGGCGTCACTTTGTGCATTCGGCAATCAAAGATGGGAGGGTGGGAGACATGAGATCCGGATACGGCTTCGGTGCGGCCACGGTTATCGGCGGCGCCCTGGTGGCGGCCACCGCCGCGGCGGCCCCCAAGACGATCGCCATCACCGCGGTCGACGGCTACCCGCCGAAAGCGCTGCAGGTGCGCACCTTCATCAACTATTTCATCCCGGAGGTGGACAAGCGCCTGGCGGCGTCGGGCAAGTACAAGATCCGCTGGAACCAGGCCTTCGCCGGCCAGATCGTCAAGGTGCGCAACGTCATCACCGGCATGCAGAAGGGGCTGGGCGACATCGGCGTGGTGACCAGCGTATTCCACCAGGACAAGGTGCCGATGCAGGCGGTCGCCTATGTGACGCCGTTCGTGACCGCCGATCCGGTGCTGCTGTCGCGCACCGTCGATGAGCTTGCCGAGGCGTTTCCGGCGATGAAGGACGCCTGGAAGAAATACAACCAGGTGCTCCTGACCAGCTTCTCGGTGATCGACGGCTATCAGATGTTCTTCCGCAAGAAGGTCACCAGCCTCGATAATTTCAAGGGCCTGAAGATCGCCGGCGCAGGCATCAACATGCGCTATCTGACCGGCACCGGCGCAACGCCGGTCATCGGATCGATGGTCCACTACTACAACAAGTTCAAGACCGGCGCGATCGACGGCTCGATGCTGTGGACCGATGCGGCGGTGGCCTTCAAGCTGCTCGACGGCGGGGCGCGGTTCATGTTCAAGGCCGACATCGGTACCGCCAACTCCAAGGCGCTTACGATGAACGCCGATTCCTACAAGAGACTGCCGGCGGAGGTCCGCGCCGTGATCCATGAGGTGACCCGCGATTACCGCGATCACACCGCCCAGGCTGCGATCGACGATGCCGACAAGGCATTCGAGAATTTCAGGAAGGGCGGGGGCGAGATCGTCCAGATGTCCGGCGAAGCCCGCGCGCGCTGGGCCATGACCATGCCCAATATCGCCAGGCAGTGGGCCGACGGGCTGGACAAGAAGGGCCTGCCCGGCACCGCGCTCTTGACCGCCTACATGGACAGGATGCGGGCCGCCGACCAGCCGATCATGCGGCAGTGGGACAAGGAGTAGCCGCGCCTTGCCCGAAACCGGGACCGCGCGTGGGGCGGGGCAGCGCGAAGCCGCCCCGCTCCGCATCTTCGGGCGGATCGTCGGCGGCATGAACGCCGCCGGATCCTGCTGGATCGTGGTCCTGATGCTCCTGATCAACACCGAGGCGATCGGGCGGTCGGCGTTCAACCAGCCGATCATCGGCGTCATCGAGATGATCGAGATCTCGATCGTCGGGATCGTCTTCATGCAGCTCGCCGATTCCCTGCGCCGCGGCGTTCTGACCCGCTCCGACGGGCTGTACAACCAGGTCATGGCGCGCCTGCCCCGAGCCGGTCACGTCATGGGCGCGCTCACCATGCTGCTGGGCGCGGTGTTCATGTCGCTCATCCTCTGGGGAATGATCCCTTTCCTGATCGATGCCTGGCGCAATGACCACTATATCGGGGTCGAGGGCATGTTCACCGCGCCGGTCTGGCCGGTCGCCCTGATCATCGTCGTCGCCATCGCGGTGACCATGGTCCAGTTCCTGATCAACCTCGCCGGGCACCTCGGCCCGGCCGCATCGCGCCGGCGGAGCGCGTAGCGGTCATGGTCGGCGTCGAGGTCGGGATCGTATCGGTTTTCCTGATCCTGGTGCTGATCTATGGCGGCATCCATGTCGCGGTCGCCCTGGGTCTGGTCTCCTTCGTCGGGGTCTGGGCCTATCGTGGCTCGATCGACGTCGCGATCAGCCTGCTGGCCGAGGCCACCCACGACACCATCGCCCACGAGGTGTTCGCCAACGTGCCGCTGTTTGCGTTGATGGGCATCGTGGCCAGCGAAATCGGGCTCGGCGCGGATGTCTACCGGATCGCCGACCGGGTTTTTCACCGCATCCGCGGCGGGCTGGGCATGGCGACCGTGGCGGCCAACGCCCTGTTCGCCTCGATCACGGGCTCGTCGATCGCATCGGCTTCGGTATTCACCCGCATCACCGTGCCGGAGATGCTGACCTACGGCTATACCCGTTCGTTCTCGGTCGGCGTGGTGGCGGGCTCCTCGGTACTGGGCATGCTGATCCCGCCATCGGCGATGTTGATCATCTTTGCGATCGTCGCCGAACAGTCGGTCGGGGAGATGTTCATCGCCGGCTTCATCCCGGGCATCGTTCTGGCGGCCGCCTATGTGCTGGGCATCCTGGCTATGGCCCATCTCACGCCGGGCTTCATCGGCGGGTCCGTCGACCGCTCGGCGGAGGAGACTGCCCCGGAGCTGGGCGTCTGGGAGACGCTGCGACTTCTCGCCCCGGTCGCCTTCCTCGTGATCGTCGTGCTGGGCGGTATATATTCGGGCTGGTTCTCGCCCGAGGAAGCGGGCGCGGCAGGCTCGGCCGGGGCGCTTGCGATCGGCGTGCTGAAGCGCCGGCTGACATGGCGGGGGCTGTGGCGCGTCCTGGTCGAGACCGGCCACATCACCGCGGCCATCCTGTTCCTGATCATCGCTGCGTCGATGTACAGCCGGATGTTGGGCGTCGCCGCCCTGCCGACCCAGTTCAGCGAATGGCTGACCAGCATGGATCTGGGGCTGAACGGCATGATGGCGATCTATGTCGTGCTGATGGTGCTGCTGGGCACGATCATCGAGACCGCATCGATCATCCTGATCGTGGTGCCGCTGTTCCTGAGTTCGGTCGAGGCGCTGGGCGGCAACATCGTCTGGTTCGGTATCGTCACCGTGATCGGTGCGGAGATCGGCCTGCTCACCCCGCCGCTGGGGATCTCGTGCTTTACCATCAAGAGCACGATCCGCGATCCCTCGATCACCCTGTCACACATTTTCAAGGGCGCCTTCCCGTTCGCCTGCATCATGTTGATGGTGCTGATCGCGGTGATCGCCTTTCCCTGGCTCAGCCTGGCGCTGATTTAGCCTGATTTATTCATCGCGGCGCGGGAACGTGATGGCGAACGTGGCGTAAGTCGTTGTCATCGGGTAGAAATTCGTTTCCCAGCGGATTTCCGCCGAAGCAACGAAAGCGCCACGCCCGCCATGACCGAAGATACCCTTCTCCCGTTCGATCTGCCAGCCGTACAACGCAAGAAGGTGACCGCCGATTTCGCCGGCGGGTCGATCTCCTCGGACGGCGGGCTGGTGCTGCTGCGCGCGGCGGAACGCCGGCTCGGCCTGGCCGAGGCGCTGGCCGGCTGCATCCGGGAGTGGCGCGCCTCCGACCGGGTGGTCCACACGCTGCCGGCGATGCTGCGGTTCCGCATGTTCGCGATCGCCTGCGGCTACGAGGATGCCGACGACTGCGACGATCTGCGCGCCGATCCGCTGTTCAAGCTGGCGGTCGGCCGGGCGCCGGAGAGTGGGCGCGACCTGTGTTCGCAGCCGACCATGAGCCGGCTGGAGAACGCGCCCTCGCGCACCGAGGTGGGACGCCTGACGGCCGCGCTGGTCGACATCTTCTGCCGGTCCTTCGCTTCCCCGCCGGCGGCGATCACGCTCGACATCGACGACACCTGCGATCCGGTGCACGGCCACCAGCAGCTCTCGCTGTTCCACGGGCACTACGACACGCGGTGCTTCCTCCCCGTCCATGTCTACCATGTCGAGAGCGGCAAGCCGGTGGCGGTTCTCCTGCGCCCGGGCAAGACGCCGT
>CAYFYS010000104.1:0-6731 GCA_964347365.1 uncultured Rhodospirillaceae bacterium
CGTGCAAGGCGCCGTCCACCTTCACCCGGGTGAAGCCGCGCTTTTGGAGGTCCTGGAACTCCTTGCGGTACTCGCCCTTGCGACCGCGCACGACCGGTGCCAGGAGGTAGAGCCTGGTACCCTCATCCATCTCGGTGAGGCGGTCGACCATCTGGGTGACCGTCTGGCTGTCGATCGGCAGGCCCGTGGCCGGCGAATAGGGGACGCCGATGCGCGCAAACAGCAGCCGCATGTAGTCGTAAACCTCGGTCACGGTGCCCACGGTCGAGCGCGGATTGCGCGATGTGGTCTTCTGCTCGATGGAGATCGCCGGCGACAGCCCCTCGATCGAATCGACGTCGGGCTTCTGCATCATCTCCAGAAACTGGCGCGCGTAGGCCGACAGGCTCTCGACGTAGCGCCGCTGCCCTTCGGCATAGATAGTATCGAAGGCCAGCGTCGATTTTCCCGACCCGGACAGCCCCGTCAGCACCACCAGCGCGTTGCGCGGCAATTCGACGTCGAGGTTCTTGAGATTGTGCTCCCGCGCGCCGCGAACGACGATCTTCGACTGCATGACGACCCGAGGAATGGACTGTCGCACTATGACCCCGCATCCCCGGCGAGGCCAGCCGAAACCGGCGCGACTGCTCGGCTGTCAGGTCTGGTGAACGATCTCGATTTCTTGGGGTTGGGACCGGCGGTCGTGTCCGGTCACGGTGCGCTTCGTCGGAAGGTGTCCGGATTCCGCTCTCGCACACAATGGGCGAGCCGGTCGAAGAAGGCGGACATGTCGGGCGCGGCCACAATGCGGGCTTCCTCGGAAAAGTCGACCTCTACGATGGCGGATGCCTCAACCATGCCGGCAGCCCATGCCGGGGCATCTCGACCGGACAGTCTGTCGATGGCATCGCGGAAGAAGTCGACCCATCGTGTCCCGTCCTGCCGAAGGCCGCTGCCGGTCGTGTCGAACGCCATGATGTAGCCGGTGACGATCTCCAGGGACAGCAATTGAACGTTGGCCATCTCCCCTTGCAGGTCGTCTACACGATTAGGCACGGTGCCGGCGATGTTGCGCAGCAGAGATTTCAGGCTGATTCCGAGCCGCACCTTCCCATCGGGCGGCCATCCCACATCCCACGTCTTAGTGCGTCCTATGCCCGGTACGGACAGCTCCTTCGCCGCTCCGACGATCCCGCGCCGATCCAGTTGCTCGACGCACATGTGGGCCAACATGGCCAACCGATTGGGTGATTGGCGCTTCCTCTCAACGACGGCGATCCGGTACAGGTCATCCACCGCGTCCTGCAGGGAGATCATAGGCCGAGCCGCGCCAAGGCCATCGCGTGATAGCTCGGCTCGCCCTCGACACCGATACTGTTGCGGCCCCACTGTTTCGCTGCTGCCTGCGTCGATGCCGTGCCGGTGAACGGGTCGAAGACCGTATCGCCGACGAAGCTGAACATCCGAATCAGGCGTTCCGCAAGCTCGATGGGGAACGGGGCCGGATGGTTCCGTGTCGAGGCACCGCGAACATCGTTCCAGATCTGCCGGAACCATCGGGCGTGCTCGTTCGCCGGCATGACGCTGAGGAGGCGCGCGGCATCGCCGGGGCTGCGGTAGCCGCCGGGCTTACGCAGCATGAGGATGAACTCGATGTCGTTCTTGATGACGCCGTTCGGCTCGAACGGCTTGCCGAGGTAGGAACCACTTCCGCTGGCCTCGGTCTTCATGTTGCTGATCTTGTGCCAGATGATCGGCGCGAGATTGTCGAACCCGATCTCGCAGCACTGCATCTGAATGGCCGCGTGGAGCGGGATCACCGTGTGTCGCCCGCCGTTCCGGCGACGAGACAGGCAGACATCGCCCACGACGCACACCAGCCTCCCGCCGGGCACGAGAGCATCGTAGCAGCGTCGCCATACGCGATCAATCCCGGCGAGAAAGTCCCCGTACGCGCCGATCCGGCCAATCTGGCCCGGGCTGTCGGGATATTTCTTGAGGGTCCAGTAGGGCGGCGATGTCACGACCAGGTGCACCGACGACGACGGGAGCCGCCTATCCCTGGCATCGCCCAGGATAACCTTGTGGGTCGTCTCCACATTCGCCAGCAGCGCGCCTATCCGAGCGCCACAGCGCGGGTCTTTGGCGAGAGCCGGAATGGACTGTTGGTCACGACCCGGCTTGAGCGCGCGCAGCCTGGGCGGCAGCGCTGCCTCCAGCGCCGCACTGTCGTTGACGGCGCCTTCGTTCCCGGTGTCATGCCGGGCTGCGAATTCCTGAACGTAACGGTCCGAATGCTTCGGGCTCATCTCGTGGAGCGCGCCCTCGTGCGCCATAGCGGGCGCTCTTGATCCGTCTCGGGATCACACTATAGCGCCGAAAGCCCCGAATCCTTTTCGGCGCTTTCCTGCGTGATCCCGATCCGCACGGCCCGGCGCGCGCGGATTTACTCCGCCGCCGCGCGGCCGGCGGCTTCTGTCCGCACACCGTAGAACCGCTCGGCGTTGGCGTGCAGGATCGCTTCGCGATCGTCCTCGCCGAGGTCGGGATGGTCGAAAATCTCGTCGAGATGGTGCCGGCATTTCTCGACATTGACCTCGTGCGGGAAGTCCGAGGAGAACATGAAGGGTGTATTGCCCACCGCCTTGATCGCGGCGGCCAACATGAACTCGTCACCCTCCACGCCGACGAAGAGCTGGCCCCTGTCGATCAGCCCCAGCATGTAGTCTCTTACCGACTGGCCATTTTCGAGCACGAGCAGATCGCTGCGCCAATCCAACGGTCGGAAGTTCTCGTGGCTCGAATCGAAGCGCTCGATGCAGAATAGCAACCATGCCACGCCGCCCTCCAGGAAGCCGAATCTGAGGGTGGGAAACTTGTCGAAGACGCCGTTGAACACCAGCCCGCCCAGGCCGATCATCATCGCCAGCGGATGGCCGATCGCATGTGCAGGCGCAAAGACGTTCATGCCGTCCATGCCCATATTGATGTGGTTGCCCGCATGGACCGCAAGTGGGCAACCCAGCCGCTCGGCCTCCTCGTAGATCGGCCAGTACTCCCGCGAGCCGAGATTGCCCTTGATCCCGGTGCCGGCGAGCATCACCCCGGTCATGCCGAGTTCGACGACGCAGCGCCTGAGTTCCTCGACCGCTGCGGCGGGCTCCTGCTGGGCGATCAGCCCCATGCCCTTGAACACCTCGGAACGGTCGACATAGGTCTCTGCCAGCCAGTCGTTGTAAGCCCGTGCGACCGCGATCGCGTAGTCGCTGTTCACGATGTGGCCCATGGTCAGCCCGTTGGTCGGGAACAGCACCGCGCTCTCGATGCCGGTGGCGTCGATGAAGGCCATCCACTGCTCGACGCCGACGGGTTTGCCGTCGCCGAAGGCGCCGGGCGGGTTGGTACCCGTCGGCGTGTGCAGATGGCCGAGCGGCGGAAACCAGGGCTGATTGGCGAAGATGCCATGGGCATATTTCCAGTCGCGATAGATTTTGGGCATGCGCCTGCCCATCGCGGCCGTGTCCTCGAAGACATGGCCGTCTGCATCGATGATACGGGGTCTGGCCATCGGTCTCTCCCTGTTCGAGCGGATCGGCATTGCGGCTTCCCGTCGGGCGCCTTGTCGAATCCGCGCCTGTTCGCACGCGCGTGAAGTGAAGCGCAACACTGCCCGCTTGTATACAGTGGCGCGCGATAGCGGCGATACGGGGGCCCGTTGTGGTCGGAGCGTTCTGGCGAACACCGGTTTATGTTCTGTTCGGCGCGACCTGCATCCTCCTGGTCACCTCCGGTATCCGCCAGTCCTTCGGGCTGTTCGTCCAACCGATCAGCATCGATCTGGGCTGGGGCCGCGAGCCGATCTCCATTGCGATCGCCACCCAGAGTCTGGTGATCGGACTCGCCGCGCCCGCGGTTGCGATGATCGCCGACCGGTGGGGGCCGGTCCGGGTCATCGCGGCCGGCGCTTTCGTTGGCACGCTGGGTCTTGCCCTGTCCTCGCGGATCGCCACTCCGACCGATTTCCTGTTGGGGACCGGGTTCCTGATGGGCGTGGGGATGAGCGCGTGCGGGCTCAGCCTGATGGTCGCCATGGTCGGGCGGATCGCGCCCGGGGACCGGCGCACGACCTGGCTCGGAATCACCGCCGCCGGCGGCACGATGGGCCAGTTCGTCTTCGTCCCGGCCGTTCAGGCGACGATTGCGGCTTTCGACTGGCGCGGCGCATTGGTGGCGATGGCGCTGGCCATGTTCGCGGCTGTTCCCGTTGCGCTGTCGCTGCGGGCCGGCACGGCGTCCGCGCTCGCCAAGCCTTCCCAGCAGAGCCTCGGCGAGGCACTGCGCGAGGCTGCCGGTCACCGCGGCTATGTCATGCTGGTCTGCGGCTATTTCGTCTGCGGGCTCCAGGTCCAGTTCATCGCCACCCATCTGCCGGCTTATCTGACCGATGCCGGCCTTCCCGCGGCGCTGGGCGCGGCGGCGATCGCGACCATCGGGTTGTTCAATCTGTTCGGCACCCTGATCGCCGGGCGCCTGGGCGACCGCTACCGCGTCAAATTCCTGCTCAGCGGGATCTATATCATCAGGAGCCTGGTGATGCTGGCCTTCCTCTCCGCGCCGCTGTCGGAGACCAGCGTGATCATCTTCGCCGCCGCGATGGGGCTGCTGTGGCTGTCCACGGTGCCCCTGACCATGGGGCTTATCGCGCACGTCTTCGGGCCGCGCTACATGGCAACCCTTGGTGCGGTCGCCTTCCTCAGCCACCAGGTCGGCAGTTTCCTCGGCGTCTGGCTGGGCGGCAGGGCGTTCGACCTGACCGGCTCCTACGATCCCGTCTGGGCGTTCGCCATCTTCGCCGGGCTCGCCGCCACGCTCATCCATCTGCCGATTCCGGACCGCCCCCTTGCACGCCTCGCCGGCCGGGCCGCGTGATAACGACCAGGGAGAACTTTCATGGCGATTGCGATCTTCGTCGTCAAGGCGACCATCGAGGCCGATCGAGAAGAAGCTTTCAACGATTGGTACAACAACGAACACGCTCCGCAATTGCTGCAATATGGCGGCGCGGTCAGCGCCCGGCGCTACAGGCGCATCATGGGCGATGAGCGGTGGCAATACGTCGCCGTTTACGAGTTTGCGAGCCAGGAGGTGTTCGAAGCGTTCATGGCGTCCGATCATCTGAAGACATTGCGCGCGGAATACGACGCCCATTTCGGTGCGAGCTCCGAGCGAGAGGGTTTCGGCTACCTTCAGGTCTGGCCGTGACCGCCGCCGGCGCACTGTTGCGCCTCTTGCTGCGGCGTTCCTAGATTTCGGACGAAACCGGGGGGAGCAGACGATGTCCAAGAAGGTTCGCATCGCCCATCTGGCGGGGCCGTTGGCGACGATCCAGAACACGCCGCCGCTAGTGACCTCCAACAAGGCGCGCGCAAAGCACGGGCTGAAGCTGCTGACCGATCCCGACGGGACGCCGCACAGGTTCGACGCCCTGCGCGCCCAGCGTCTGGCGGCGCCGGCGACGGTCTATGTCGAGCAGTTCTCGGCCCATCCTCTGGAAGCCGATGCGGCGGAGCTCTACGGGCCGCCGGACGGCTTCATCGGTGCCGACGGCGTCTTCAGCACCGAACGGCGGAGCGCCGGGGACAAGCCGGTCTACGAGATCGAGTTGCGGCCCGAAGACGGGCTGTATCCGCTGCCCTACATGGCGCGCCAAGCCGACGGCTCGGCCTGGGAGGAGGAATGCAGCCGTCCCGGCGCGCCGGAGGAAGGCGCCCGCCAGGGCTTCTTCCCCGACGGGTCGCGCAGCTTCGAGGAGATC
Source organism: uncultured Rhodospirillaceae bacterium (assembly GCA_964347365.1). Lineage (GTDB taxonomy): Bacteria > Pseudomonadota > Alphaproteobacteria > MPNO01 > MPNO01 > CAYFYS01. The sequence goes on from CAYFYS010000104.1 coordinate 5,798, forward strand.
GATCGCCTGTCGGTCGACGACGCCGGCCATGCCAGCATGATCTCCGCGCGCGCCGAGGTCGATTTCTACCGCGGTGTGCCGCCGGGCGGCTTCAAGAAGGGCCTGCCGGCCCATCTGCGCACCGATGTCGGCGAGGGCGACATCCCGCCCGAGCGCCGCGGCGAGCACTTCTATCCCTACAAGCCTTTTCACCTGACTTCGGCGCCGACTCGGCCGATGCTCGCCAAGGCGACCAACGAGATGCAGGCCCTGGCTTCGGGCGGCCACTATGACGGGGTGATCTGGACCCAGGGCAGCCCCGATGTCGAGGACAGCGCATATTGGTTCAACCTGCTGATCGACACCGACCGGCCGATCTGCGGCAACGCCGCCCAGCGTCCGCAGGGCCAGATCAGCAATGACGGGCCAGCGAACATCGTCGATTCGGTGCGCTATATCTCCTCGCGCGTCTGGGCCGACGCGCAGGGCCGCGACCGCTGCGGCTCGGTCGTCATCCAGGAGCAGCAGATCTTCGCCGGCCGCGAAGTCGCCAAAATCGATGCGCGTCCCGGCGGCTACGTCGCAACCGGCGGCCATGGCGGGGTCATCGGCCAGATCCATTACACCGGCCGGATCATGCTGACCTATCTGCCGGTCTATCGGCACACCAGCGGTTCGGCGGTGAACCTGAGCCGTTTGCCGGCTTCCGTCCACGCGGTGCAGTGGGTCGGCGGCCGCATCGCGCGCGTCGCGGTCGCCGTGAGGGATGCCGAGGGCAGGCTGCGCGGCGATGCGGTGCCGGTGGTCTCCATCGTCAAGGACGGCGGTTATTCCGGGCTCGAGATCGGCGACGATCCGGCGATCGAGGCCGATCTGATCGCTTCCATCGACCATAAGCTCGGGCTTGGGCGGCTGGCCGGCTTCGTCTACGAAGGGCTCGTGCCCTACGGGCTTC
>CAYFYS010000105.1:0-6721 GCA_964347365.1 uncultured Rhodospirillaceae bacterium
TCCTGATCATCGACCAGCGCAACTACGATTCGATCCTGGACGAGGGCTTCAACTCCAAGCACACCTACTATTATTGCGGCGACCAGGTGACGGCTGCGCCCGAATATGTCGACGACTCGCTTGCACGTTTCCGCTACGCCTTTCCCGACGGTGCGGAGTTCCATCTCAACATGTTCCCGCTGCGCAAGGCTCATATGCGCAAGCTGATCTTCGATATCGGCTTCCAGCGGGTGAAGACCTACGGCGACTTCCAGGAGACCTACCAGGAGAACGAGCCGGACTTCTTCATCCATGTCGCCGAGAAGGCCTACGATGGAGGGTAGGACCGAGGCGGTCGAACGCGCCGAGGCCTACTACGACAGCAGCGAGGCCGATGCGTTCTATCAGACATTCTGGGGCGGCGAGGATATCCATATCGGCCTTTACGCAAGCGATGAGGAGCCCATCGCTGCGGCGAGCCGCCGGACGGTCCGGACCATGGCCGGGCGGCTCGCCAAGGCCGACCGCACGATGCGCATCCTCGATCTCGGGTCGGGCTATGGCGGGGCGGCGCGCTACCTCGCCAGCACGTTCGGCTGCCAGGTGACCTGTCTCAACCTCAGCGAGACCCAGAACGCGCTCAACCGGAAGCTCACCGACGAAGCCGGGCTGTCCGGGCACGTCCGGGTCGTACACGGCGATTTCGAGAACGTACCCGAACCCGACGGCAGCTATGACGTCGTCTGGTCGCAGGACGCCTTCCTGCACAGCGGCGAACGGACGCGCGTGCTCGACGAGATCCGCCGTGTCCTGGTCGATGACGGCCAGTTCGTCTTCACCGACCCGATGCAGTCCGACGACTGTCCGGACGGCGTGCTGCAGCCCATCCTCGACCGGATCCAGCTGGCAACGCTGGGCTCGTTCGCATTCTACCGCGCCGAGCTCGCCCGGCGCGGGTTTCACGAAGCTGCGATCGAGCCCATGACGGATCAGCTCCGGACCCATTACTGGCGGGTCCGCAAGGAGCTGGTCGACCGCTACGACGAGGCGGTGTCCGGTTCCGGGCGGCGCTACGTCGAGACCATGATCGACGGCTTGCAGCACTGGATCGACGGCGCCGAACGCGGCTATCTCGTCTGGGGTATCATGGATTTCCGCGGACCGGGCGGGGCCGGCGCGACCCCCGGGTGACATGGTAGGTCGCGCCGAAGATTACCGCGGCGCCGACCCAGGTCCAGCGGTCGACCGACTGGTCGAAAAGGACATAGGCCAGCGCGGCGATCAGCGGCAGCTGCAGATAGTGGACCGGAACCACCACGCTGGCCGGCGCGGCGACGAACGCGCGGGTCGCGCATTGCTGGGCGCCCACCGTCATCACCCCCAGGAGGGCAAGCCACGGTGCGGACGCGGCGGTGAGCGGCTGCCAGTCGAGCACCGCCGGGCCGGCGGCGAAGGGGACCATCAGGGCATAGAGGTAGAAGACGATCGCGTTGGGGTGCTCGGTGCGGGTCAGCGATTTGGTCATCACCAGCGCCAGCGAAAAACCCGCCGCGGCTCCTATCGTGGCAAGCGCCGGCAGGCCGAGCCCGACCAAGCCGGGCCGGATGATGATCAGCGCGCCGGCAAACCCCGCCGCGGTGGCGATCCAGCGGTCGGGCGCGACATGCTCGTGCAGCAGCAAGGCCGCGAAGATCACCGTGAACAGCGGCATCAGGAACAGCAGCGCGTTGGCTTCGGCCAGCGGCAGCCACGCGATGCCGTACATCCAGCCCAGCGTGCCGAGATAGGCGATCGCCACGCGGGTCAGATACAGCCCCATCCGACGCGTGCGCAGGACGTGCAACCCGGTCGGCGCCAGCCAGCAGAACATGATCGTCCCGCCCAGGGCCGCGCGGAACAAGACGACCTGCGCGACGGGATAGACCGCGGTCAGCTTGCGCACAGCGACATAGATCAGCGCGTAGAACAGCGAGGCCGCGACCATCCACAGGACGCCGCGCAGGCTGTCGCTCAAGCGTGCCGGCCCCTACCGGCCGCCGTCGCGGCAGCGCTCACACATGGGCTGCGGGGGTGAACAGGTTGGGCTGGTTGTTCCGGACGATGGCGACCTTGCGGGTGGGCGGGGGAGTGTTGCGGCTGCGGCCGATGAAGCGTGGCACGCCGGCGGTAAAGCATGCCGCGATCGCCGGGAAATCGCCGTTCTTGATCGCGCCCAGCGCATCGTCCTTGGAACAGCCGAGCGGGTTGTCGAGCACAAGCACGTCGGCATCACGTCCCGGCTCCAGAAGACCGCAATCCAGCCGATAGGTCCTGGCCACGTTGCCGGTGGCCGCAGCGATCAGCATCTCGGCCGGATGCTCGGACAGGCAGGACATCTCGCACACCGACTTGATCATGCCCAGCGGCATCACCCCGGTGCCCGTCGGCGTGTCGGTGGCGATCAGAAAACGGTCGTACTGGTCAGCCTCCACGGCGAGCTTCAGGCACAGGAGCGCCGTGCGGATATTGCCGGCCTGGCAGATCTGGAGCGCGATTGCGGTTTCGTTGACGATCGGGGCGAAATCCTCGTCCGGCATCGCGACCGGCCCGCCGTTGACGTGGAAGGAAACGTCCGGGCGCATGTCCATCAGATGCGCGCCGATGATCGCCGACGAATCGGGGATCGACGCACCGCCGGTGTGGCAGTTGACGATCATGCCGGCGTTCTGGGCCATGCGGACCAGGGGGGTGTATTCGAACGGTGAGCGGACTTTCCCGAAGCCGGCCTTGGCGAGCCAGACGCCCTTCCTGGCCACCTCCTCGAAGTCTGCGGCCTCCAGGCCGGGCTCCAGGATGATCGCCCCGGCATGCACGCGCATGCCTCCCGGCCGGTAGTTGTCAAAGCACTTCTTGGCTGCGACCGCGAGCGCTTTGACGCCCTCGGGATCCGATGGCCGACCTGGCACATGGACCTCGCAGGCGGTGATCGACGTGGTCGTGCCGCCGTGCAGATAGCTTTCGAGAAAGCCCACGGTCTTCTGGCGCGGGGTGTAGTCGCCGAAGGTGTTGTGAACCTGGGAATCGATCATGCCCGGCATCGCGGTCATGCCCCCGGCATCGACCACCACGTCGCAGGACTCGATCCTGGCGGCTTCGACCGTGCCGATTTCGGCGATCCGCCCGTCGTCCATCAGGATCGAATCGCCCGGCGCAATCGGGGTGCGCCAATCGCCGGTGACAATCTTTGCCAGGTTGACGATCGCCGTCTTCATGTTGTTGTCCTCTCCCTAGACCAGCCCGTCCTCACCCTTGATGTCCTCCTTGGCGAGCCCGCCGACTCGGTGGTTGAGCCGCCCGCGATTGGCGATGCAGCAGATCACGGCGATCTCGTCTTCGAGCGGCGCATCGGGCACCAGCACGGTCATGCCGTCATAATGCGACCGGACATAGAGCGCATCCTTGTGAGCGAGCGGGATGTCGATCGTCTGGCCCGGGGCGGTGCGCTTGGTGAACGAGGAGATCCAGGCCGCACCGCCGCCGACGGCATCGCGCATGGCGTTGCCGTAGACGGTGGTCAGCATGGCGACCCCGTGCTCCTGCTCGCCGGCGGTGCCGATCAGCGCGGCCTTGCCGTAGCTGTCCGGCGCAAACGGCGCGAGTGCGTCCACGGCCATGACCGAGATCCGCCGTCCGATCGCGGTCGAGGCCTCGGTGAGCGCCGAGAGATCTTCGACATAGCCGCTGCCGGCCAGAGGATTCTTGACCACGGCTACGACGGCGACCTTTTTCAGGGCCTGGTTGGCCTCCCGGCCCATCTCCGACATCGTCTCCTCGACCGCCGTGAACAGTTTACGGACATGCATCGACGCTGCCTCCCCACCGGTCCGCGCACATGACCCCGGCGCGCGGGCGGGAACGTAGCACGATTCCGCCCGCGCGCGGGCGGATCCGGAAGATCTGGCGGGGGAACGGGGGCGTGTGGCACACTCCGATGAAGGCAAAGAGGCATCCAATGACCGACGCGACACGGATCAACCCGTTGTTCGGCGACAATGCGATGAAGCTCGGTATCATCGCGATGAACTGCAGCCACGGCTCGACCATCACCCAGGCCGAGAACAGTTGGGAGATGACCTGGCCCGACACGCGCGAGGTGGCGGTGATGGCCGACCGCGCCGGGCTCGAGGTGCTGCTGCCGGTCGGCCGCTGGAAGGGCTATGGCGGGCCGACCAACTTCAACAACCGCACCTTCGAGACCTACACATGGGCCGCAGCGGTCGCTGCGGGGACGGAGTACAGCTGCATCTTCTCGACCTCGCACGTGCCGCTGGTGCACCCGGTGGCCGCGGCCAAGCAATGTGCGACGATCGATCACATTTCCGGCGGGCGGTTTGCGCTCAACATCGTCTGCGGCTGGTTCCGCAACGAGTTCGAGATGTTCGGCGCCGAATGGCGCGAGCACGACATGCGCTACGAATACGCCACCGAATGGCTCGATTTCGTGCGGCGCATCTGGACCGAGGAGGAGGAGTTCGACTTCAACGGACGCTGGTTCACCGCCAAGAACGTATGGAGCCAGCCCAAGCCGGTCCAGAAGACGATGCCGATCATGAACGCGGGCGGCTCGCCGGCCGGCCGGACGTTCGCCGCCACCCGGGCCGACATGAACTTCGTCATCCTGAGCGAGCACGACATCGAGGGCGGACGGGCGCAGATCCAGTCGCTCAAGGCGATGGCGCGCGCCGCCGGGCGCGAGATCCAGAGCTGGATCCATGTCTACGTCGTCTGCCGCGACACCGAGAAGGAGGCCCGCGACTACCTCGACTACTATGTCCGCCAGAAGGGCGACTACGTGGCGGTGGACAACCTCCTGAAGATCTTCGAGATCCAGGCCGAAACCTTCGACATGAAGAAGCTCGAGGCGTTCCGCTTCCACTTCATCGCCGGCCACGGCGGCTATCCGCTGGTGGGCACGCCCGAGCAGATCGTCGATGAGATCGACAAGCTGATCGCGATCGGCATCGATGGCATCCTCATGTCCTGGGTCGATTACAAGACCGAGCTGCGGCAATGGATCGAACAGGTCCTGCCGCTGATGGAACAGGCCGGCCAGCGCAAGCCGCGCCGCGCCGCTTGAACCCGACAGCCATCGGCGTTAACCTTCGCGCGATCCTGGAAACGCTGCCCGGCGCGAGGCTCAGCCCAGCGCGGCCGCGCGCTCCAGCGCCTCGACCATCGAAGACCGGCGCAGAAACGCGCGTGCCTTCACCGGATCCTCGGCGGTACGGGCGAGATCGTCGAGCCTGCGGCCACGGATCACCGGGTCCTTCTCCTCCAAGAGCGCCTTGTTGCGCAGCGTCGCCGCCTGGACGTATTCGACCGCGATCGGCCGACGCTGCGCATCGTAACGTTCCAGGGCGTCCTCGTCGGCTTCGCCGCGCCAGACCGCTGCCAGCTTCTCACACAGGTTGACCGCATCGTGGATGCCGCCGTTCATGCCCATCCCGCCCAGCGGGTTGTTGATGTGCGCCGCATCGCCGGCCAGGAACACCCGCCCGTTGCGGTAGCGCGCTGCGACCCTCTGATGCACCGCATAGGCGGTGCGGTGATAGGTGGTGTAGGCGCCCGCGATCGGGCAGACCCGGTGCATGCGGTCCTGGACGGTGGAGTCCGTCACCAGGCTTTCGGCCGTCTCGCCCGGGAAGGTCGGCATCAGCAGGCGCCACAACCCAGGCACCTTGACGAACACGAACCAGAAATCGGGATCGGCGACATAGGCGATCGGCGCCAGGTCGTCGAAGTGCTGCGCGAAGTCGAACGCTGTGCTGGTGCACAGCCACAGTTCGGGAAACGTCAGACCGGGGAAATCGATACCCAGCGCGGTACGGATGACGCTGGACGCCCCGTCGGCCGCGATCAGGTAGCGACCGGTGAGCGTCTCCGGGCCATCCGGCCCCGCGACTCGGAATCGCACGCTCGCCGCATCCTGTTCGAGCCCGACGGCTGCGGTCCGGAACCTGACCTCCACCTCGGGCAGGTCGTGCAGCACGTCGACGACGATACCGGTGAGCTTGTACTGCTCGGCCTGGAGGCGGTAGGGATGGCGGCAATCGTCCCTCAACAGGCCGAGATCCCATTGCGCGATCACGCCGCGCACCGAATCGCGGTTCTGCCAGATCGGACAAACGATGCCCTGCGCGATCAGCGACGCGGCCACGCCGAGATCCTCCAGCATGTCCAACGTCGGCGGGTGGAAGGTCGAGGCGCGCAAATCCATCGGCAAGGCGGCCTCGGCCTCGACAAGCGTCACCGGGATCCCGGCGCGCGCCAGATGGAGCGCCGCCACACAGCCTACCGGGCCGGCACCCGCGATCAGGACGCGATCTTCTGCCGCCATGTCGTTCTCCCGGTTTCGGGTCCGCGCCAGGATATGGCGGCTGCCTGGACGATCAACCGGCCTTGTCGGACGGCTTTTCGCTTGGCAGTGTTCGACTCCGGACCGGCGGGGGAAACGCGGTGGGTGCGATCGAGGACAGGAAACCGGGCGGCTGGCGCGCACGCATCGGGGTGATCGTGCCGCCCAGCAACACGGTCAACGAGGTGGAATTCAACCGGCTCAAGCCCGACGGCGTGACGTTCCACTTCACACGCGCGCCGCTTCGTGCCAACCCGGCGGCCGATGATTTCGCCGCGATGATGGACGATCTCGCCGCGGCCGGGGCCACGCTTGCATCCTGCGACGTGGACCTGATCGCCTACGGCT
>CAYFYS010000106.1:0-6715 GCA_964347365.1 uncultured Rhodospirillaceae bacterium
AGCCCGATGAGAGCTGCGAAGGAGACCACCATCCAGAATGCGTCGCGGGTCCAGTTTCGTTTCCACCACACCATCGTGCGTCCTTGCCAAGTCAGCGGTGAATGACCCCCATCTCTTGGAACATCAGCCTGATCTCATGAACGATCCTGGTAAAGCCGGGCGTATCATGGACGTTGAAATCGCGCGGACGGTCGAGATCGATGTCCACGATCGCCCGGATGGCGCCCGGTCGCGGGGTCATCACGACGACGCGGTCGGACAGAAAGACCGCTTCGCTGATGCTGTGGGTGACGAACAGAACGGTCTTCTCCGAACGCTGCCAGATCGTCTGGAGATCGACCTGCATCTGCTCGCGGGTCAGTGCATCGAGCGCGCCGAACGGCTCGTCCATGAGCAGCATGGGCGGGTCGAGCAGCAGCGCACGGCAGAGCGCGACGCGCTGGCGCATGCCTCCGGACAGCTCGAAGGGCCGCTTGCCTTCGAAGCCTTGCAATCCGACCGAGCCGAGCAGCTCGTGAGCCTGGGAGGCGTAGGCGCTCTCGTCGAGCCCGCGCATGACGCACGGCAGCAGGACGTTGCCGGCGACGGTTCGCCAGTCGAGCAGCAGATCGCTCTGAAAGACGAAACCGAGATCGGTGTAAGGCCCGGTGACCGCCGTCCCGTCGATCCGGACTTCCCCGCCGGTCGCCTCGAGCAACCCGGCAACAACCGACAGCAGCGTGCTCTTGCCGCAGCCGCTCGGCCCGACGATGGTGACGAACTCGCCGCGTCGGATGTGCAGGTCGACGCCGTCGAGCGCGACGACCGCCCCGCCGTCCTGGCCGACGAACGTCTTGTTGAGCGACTCGATGGCGATGAAACCGCCCGCGGGGCGCTGCTGCGCGCCCGCTGCCGTGGCGGTCTGGACCGCCTGCGGACCGGGCATCATCGCCGCGTTCCCGGTGCGGGGGCGTCTTTGTCCGGGCAGACGCGCATCCCGTCTTCCCTACGGACCGACCGGCGGGTCCGCGTGGGGTCTGGTCCACCACGAACCGCGGCTTCCCGGAGTCCAGAGCCAATCCCCTGCGTTCGCTGGCCGTCCCGGTGTCGGAGTCGTGCGATGGGACAGACCTGCCAAAAAGTCGCGTCCACTTCCGGCACATCCCTGAAACCGGCGCCGAAGCCGCCCAACGCGGGGTCGGCGCCGCCATTGTCCGCCACGCGCGCGGCAACGGTCAAGGCCCGGCCAGTGTTGCCGGTCCGGCGAAACCGGGTCAGACTCCGCGCTCGAGGCGGTGATCGAAGGAGACGGCGTGATGGCGCAAGGCGTTCGGCGGATCGTCACCGGGCACGATATGGCGGGCAGGGCCGTGGTGCCGCGCGACGAGGCGGCGCCCAACGTTCTGATCCGGGCGGTCGGCGGGCTGGCCTCTACCCAGCTTTGGCGGACCTTCGCTACGCCGGCGGACAACACCGGCGGCGAGGATCCGGTAGTGGGCGAGATCCGCACCCCACCGCCGGCCAACGGTTCGGTCTTTCGCATCGTCGAGTTCGAGCCGGTGGGCGCGGAGATTGACGGGCTGGAACCCAGCGCGCTCGCCGCCGCGCTGGGCGCCGCACCGGCCGAAGGCGCGGCCAACCGCCATCCATTCATGCATCGCACCGATTCGATCGACTACGCGATCGTCCTGTCCGGCGAGATCGACATGCTGCTGGACGATTCCGAGGTCCACTGTGGGGCCGGCGACGTCATCATTCAGCGCGGCACCAACCACGCGTGGGTGAACCGCGGCACGGAGGTCTGCCGCATTGCCTTCGTGCTGATCGATGCGCGCCCGGTGGCGCCGGGCGAGCGAGGGGGCGCAGGACCGGCACGGACCGGCACGGCCTAAGCGCAAGGCGGGTTCGGCTGACAACGAGGCTACGGGATGACCACAGGCAACCGGATCGACGTACACCACCACGTCCTGCCGGCGTTCTTCCGCAAGGCGCAGAGCGCTGGAGGCTATCCATCGACCGCCTACCGCGCCTTCCCCGACTGGTCCCCTGAAGCCTCGCTTGCGTTGATGGACAGGCTGGGGATCGCCACCGCGCTGATGTCCTTCACCGCGCCCGGGGTCTATTTCGGCGACCGCGCGGCGGCGGTGGCGCTCGCGCGGCGCTGCAACGACTATCTGGCCGATCTCGTGGCCGCCGGTCCCGGCCGTTTCGGCGCGCTGGCCACCCTGCCGTTGCCCGATGTCGATGCCTGCCTTGCCGAGATCGCCCGATGCCAGGACGTGCTCGGCCTGGACGGGTTCATCCATCTGACCCAGGTCGATGACCGCTATGCTGGCCATGCCGACTTCCTGGAGGTCTATCGCGAGCTGGATCGCCGCAAGGCGGTGGTGCTGGTTCATCCGACCTATCCCCCGCAAAGCGCCGAGCGCGACCACGTGGTTCCCAGGCCGATCGTCGACTGCCCGTGCGAGACCACGCGGGCGGCGGCCAATCTGCTGTTCACCGGCGTTCTGGCCGATCTGCCCGGCATTGCCTGCATCCTTTCGCATGCCGGCGGGGTGCTGCCGATGCTCACCCACAGGATCGAGATCTTCGATGACCTGACCGCCCACCGGGAGCGTTATCCCGAAGGCGCGCGCGCGTATTTTCGCCGGCTGTACTATGACACCGCGCTGTCCGGTGACGCGGCGGTCCTGGCCGCGCTGCAGGCGCTGGCCGATCCGGGACGGATCCTGTTCGGGACCGACTATCCCTACATCCCCGAACCCGTTGCCGAGGCCGAGACCGCGGGCACCGACGGCTATCGGGGTTTCGACGCAGCGGCGCGCGCGATGATGGAATACGGCAACGCGCGCGCGCTGTTTCCCCGGCTTGACCGGGCCGCTTGTTCGTCCTGAAACTGGGCGCGGTCGGAAACGGTCCGGAGAGGCCGATGTATCTGCGCCAGTGCTGGTATGCCGCCGCGTGGGATCACGAGGTCGCCGATGCGCCGTTCGCGCGTACGCTGCTCGACGAGCCGGTGGTGCTCTACCGCGCCGCCGACGGCGCGCCGGTCGCCTTGGCGGACCGCTGCTGCCACCGCGCTCTGCCGCTGTCGATGGGCCGCGTGATCGGCGATACCCTGCAATGCGGCTATCACGGGCTGCGCTTCGACCGCAGCGGCGCTTGCGTTGCGGTACCGGGCCAGGGCGCGATCCCGCCCGGTGCTGCCGTGCGTGCCTATCCGGTGGTCGAGCGCCACCGATGGATCTGGATCTGGATGGGCGATCCCGACCGGGCCGATCCGGCGCTAATCCCCGACTGGTGGCGCATGGACCATCCCGACTGGGCGCCGGTCAAGGGCGGCGATCCGTTCCACGTCCAGTCCAACTACCTGCTGGTCAACGACAATCTGCTCGACCTGTCGCATGTCGCCTACGTTCATGCCGGTTCGATCGGCACCGGAAACGTCGCCGATTTCGCGATTGCGACCGAACGCGGCGCGGACTTCGTCCGGATGACCCGCGTGGTTCGTGATTCGCCGCCACCGCCGCTCTATCGCGATCTTGGCCGGTTTACCGGCAACGTCGACCGCTGGCAGGTTGCGGTCTCAACGCTGCCGGCCTGCAACACCGTTCACGCGGGCTGCGCGCCGCCCGGCACTGGCTGCGCCGAGGCGCCAGGCGACCGGCGCATGGAGTTCTTCAACCTAAATGCGCTCACGCCGGAGACGGCGACGACGACCCATTACTTCTACGCCCATACGCGCAGCTTCGGCCTCGGCGACAGCGCGGTGGACGCGATTTTCCGGAGGGATTTCCGCGCCATCTTCTCCGAGGACATCGGCGTCCTCGGCGCCCAGCAGGCCAATATCGACCGGCACCGGGGCAGGGCATGTATCGACATCAACGTCGATGCGCCGGGGATGCTGTTCCGTCGCCTGCTCGATGCCCGTATCGCCGCCGAGGCGGCGCGAAACCCCGCGTGACCCCGCCCGGCCGACGAGCCGTGGCGGCGATCGGGTCCACCTCGTGACGGTCACGCCGGGCCGTCCCCGGCCCGGCGTGCGGCAGCGCGCTATTCCGCCGCCTCGGCGGCGCCCCTGGGGTTGTCGGCGGCGATGGTCGTCATGTTGTTGCGCCGGGTGGCGAACTTGGCCGGGCCCTCGTAGACGCCTTCCGGGATGTCGAAATAGCCGGTTTCGAGCTGGGCCGGCAGGGTCCTGTGCATCGAGATCGAATCGAACGGACAGACGTCGTAGCACAGCTCGCAACCGATGCAGTTGTCGGTATGGACGTCGATCCTGCCCGTCGGGTTCTGCGACAGCGCCTCATAGAAGCACATCTGGATGCACACCGTGCAGGTCGGGTTCTGGCAGGTCTCCTCGTTGACCACGGCGTGCATCCGCGGCCGGGCGAACTGGTCGGCGTAATCCCTGGCCGCCGCCGCCGAGGCGATACCGCGCATGGCGGCAAGGTCGGGGTAGCCGTGCGCGTCCATGAACCTGTCCACGCCCTCGATGATCTTGGGCAGCCACTTCATGCCCTTGATCATCAGCACCGAGCCGACCTCGACGATGTCCGCGCCGGTCATCAGGAACTCCACCGCATCGCGGTGGTCGAAGATGCCGTTGGAACCGGCGATCGGGATGCCGACCTGGGTGTAGATGTTGTGCACCCAGCGCAGCGTCAGCGGCTTGACCCAGGTGCCGCCGATGCCTGCGGTGCCGGCAATCCGCGGCGCGCCGGTCTCGATATCGACCGAGAAGCCGGTGTGGCGGTTGGTCGCGGTGACCGCCGATGCGCCGCCGGCCTGGACCGCCCGGGCGATGGCGACCGGCTGCGACTGGTCCGGCGTCAGCTTGACGACGATCGGGATGCTGCAGGCCTCGACCACCGCGCGGGTGACCTCGAAGGCGACGTCCGCCTCCTGGCCGATCATCGAGCCGCCATGGACGCCGGGCATCATCGCCGGGTGTGGACAGCCGAAATTGAGTTCGACCATCGGCAGGCCGCAATCCTCGAAGGTACGGCAGATGTCCTTCCAGCCGTCGATGTCCCTGGCGCCGGCCGAGCCGATCAGATGGGCGCCGCGCGCACGCGCATAGGCGCCGATCTCCTTCAGATAGGGGACCCAGTCCTTGTAATAAGTGCTGGAGTAGCCCGAACGGCTGTAGAAGACGAAGTCGCGCGGCACCTTGCCCTTGATGATGTCGCCGCGGTCGTTGAGGATCGCGTATTTAGAGTTCTCGGTCAGCCGGGCCATGTCCTCTATGTCGGTCAGCGTCTTGATGATCGCGCCGGCCGCGCCATAGTCGAAGCACTGCTTCATCAGATCCGGGCTGTTGGTGGTCTCCAGCGAGGCCGCCACGATGGGGTTCTTGAACCGAACGCCGCAGAAATCGACCGCTAGGTTCGCCATCTGATCCTCCCGCTATCGGCGTCGTGCATCGCGCCGTTGCGTGTGCACGCCCATGGTCCGCATTCTTGGCGAACGGGCCTTCGAAACGCAATGCCAAACCGGCGTTTGTCCGGCGAGCAACTGGCCGCCGGTTACGCTGTGCCTTACTTGACGCCCGCTCGACATCGATGGTTTCATCGCCGTTGCGTCCCTGAACGGGGCGGATGCCGGGATCGGCGGCGGGCATGTGCCGCTGACCCCGGCCGGGCGCAACCTGTCCATGGCGGAGGATCCATGCCCAGGAGATTTCTCGTTCTGGCCAGTGCCGTCGTCATGGGAGCCTTTGCGTCGAGCGCCGCCGTTGCGGCCGGCCAGGGGTTCTATGTCGGGCTCGGCGCCGGGCTTGCGTTGGTGAACAAGACCGATATCACGGGAAGGGTCGACCCTGACAACCCGCGGTACAACCCGCCACTCGATGCCACGGCCGACACCGAGAACGGCTTCGGCGTGGCCGGGGCGCTAGGCTACCGCTTCGCCAGCGGGTTCCGTATCGAGGGCGAGGTGGGCTATCGCAAAAACGACCTCGATGGAATAAACGTCAGGCACCCCGGCACTCTCGTTGCCCTGCTTCCGCCGGGCTCCCCGGCCGCCGCCTTGACGGGGGACCAGGAGCTTGATGCCGATGTCGCGATGCTCACGTTCATGGCCAATCTGTGGCACGACATCGATCTGGGCAACGGCTGGATGCCCTATCTCGGCGGGGGCATCGGTTTGGGCCGTTTTTCCGTGTTCTCGAAGTCGGCCGACCCCAACAGCCAGACGCTCGTCGATGACAAGGATTCCGTGTTCGCCTACCAGTTCGGCGGGGGCATCGGGCGCACGGTGGACGAATCGGGCGGCCAGCCCGTCGTGATCAGCCTGGACTACCGGTATTTCGGCACGGAGGACCCGACGTTCAAGGGCTCCCTGACCGGTGCGGAGACCGACTCCGAATACAGCGGACACCATATCGGAATCGGGCTCAGAATCGGCTTCTGAGCGGTTTTTCGGGCGCTGGCGGCGCGCGGCCGCCCGGCGGGTAAGCCCCCGCCGGGCGTGCGGCGTTGAGCGCGGCGAGCACGCGTTCAGGCGTCATCGGCAAGGCGCGCAGCCGGATGCCGGCGGCGTCTGCGATGGCGTTGGCGATGGCCGGTGCGGCACCGATCAGCGGCGGCTCGCCGACGCCCTTCGCGCCGAACGGCCCCGTCGGTTCGGGCGCCTCGACGATGATGGTGTGGATCTCGGCCGGCGCCTCGTGGCCGCCGGGCACCTTGTAGTCCATCAGGCTCGGGTTGGCGCGCCGGCCGCCGTCCCAGCC
>CAYFYS010000107.1:0-6699 GCA_964347365.1 uncultured Rhodospirillaceae bacterium
CGCAGCGGCGGGTATGCGCACGCGCAAGGGCGCCCTCCAGCGGGGCCAGCCGGTCCGCGAGCGCGGCCTGCGCCTCGGCGATCCTGCGGCTCTCCGCCTCGATCGCCTCGCGCGCCACCAGGACGCGCTGGAGAGCGGCTGCGGCCGCGGCCTCCTCGCCGCGCAGCCGCGGAAGCGTCGCTGCACGGTCCTCCCGGTCTGCGGTGGCGCGGGCAGCCAGCGCCGTCGTTTCGGCGACCGCATCCTCGGCTGCGGCAAACGCCGTCCGGGCCTCGGCAGCGGCCTCGGTCGCCGCGCGCCAGCGGCGGTGCAGCAGCATCGCTTCGGTGCGGCGGATGCGATCGCTGAGGTTCCGGTAGCGGACCGCCTGCCGCGCCTGACGCTTGAGCGCACGGTGCTGGTCCTCCAGCGCGCCGATCACATCCTGGAGCCGCTCGAGATTGGTCTCCGCAGCGCGCAGACGCAGCTCCGCCTCGTGGCGCCTGGCGTGAAGTCCGGTGATGCCGGCGGCCTCCTCCAGCACGCGGCGGCGTTCGACCGGCTTGGCGTTGATCAGCTCGCCCACCTGTCCCTGGCTGACGATCGAGGTCGCGCGTGCGCCCGAGGCGGTGTCGGCAAACAACGTCTGGACGTCGCGCGCGCGCACCTCCCGGCCGTTGATCCGGAACAGCGATCCACGGCCGCGTTCGATCCGGCGGCTGACCTCGATCTCCGCGCCCTCGTTATAGGACGACGGCGCGGAGCGGTCGGCGTTGTCGATGCTGAGCAGCACCTCGGCGATGTTGCGCGCCGGCCGGTCGCTGGTGCCGGAGAAGATGACATCGTCCATCTCGCCGCCACGCATCTGGGTGGGGGCGGTCTCGCCCATCACCCATCGCAGCGCCTCGACGATGTTCGACTTGCCGCACCCGTTCGGCCCGACGATCCCGGTAAGCCCGCGCTCGATGTGGATCTCCGTCGGATCGACGAAGGACTTGAACCCGCCGATGCGCAACCGCGTGAAGTGCACGGTGCCGCAGACCCATCAGCCGCCGGACAGGATCGTCTCGATGACCGCGCGCAGCGCGGCCAGCTCCAGCCCGCCGTGGTATTTGCGGCCCTCGACGATCAGCGTCGGCGTGGCGTTGACCTTGTAGGTGCGCGCCCCGGCAAGGCGCTGCTCCAGCACCTGGCGCTGCACCGATTCGTCCCGCAGGCAGGCTTCGAACCGCGCCTGCGACATCCCGCCCAGACGGGCGAGTCGGCCGAGCGCCCGCATCGGCTCGCGCGCCTGCGACCAGCGGCTCTGGTTCATGAACAGGATATCGATGAAGCCGAAATAGCGCTTCGGCCCGGCGCAGCGCGCGAGCATCGCGCCGGCCAGCGCCAGCCGGTCGAGCGGGAAGTCGCGATAGACCAGCCGCGCCTTGCCGGTGTCGATATACGCCTTCTTTACTTCCGGCAGTACCTGGCTGTGGAACCGCGCGCAGTGGCCGCAGGTGAGCGAAGCGTACTCGATGATGGTCACCGGCGCATCGGCCCGGCCCAGCACCATGTCGGTATCGGTGACCGGGACCGAATCGAACAGCGCGTCCGGTTCGGGTGCGGTCGTTTGGGCGAACGCGCTCACACTCAAGACCACGGCCGCGCACACCCCGGCAAGACCACGCCGGATCGGTGCGTGAAGCTTCAAGATGTTCCACATTGGCAGCATCATCCTACAATATGTAGACATATAAGCGATTCAAGGCATCGCAGTCCAGCAGCCGGCAAGCAAGGCTGCCCCCCAACGAGGCGGCTATCTGCGGGTCCGTGCGTCCGATTCGGCCCGAATCGGGCGTTCCGGGTGCCGAAAAGCGGGCGCGGCCGCCGCCGGATCCTCGACCGGGGCCTGGTGCAGTGCCAGGCCCGCCAGCGCCGGGTAGCCGTAATAGGCGTTGAGGCGTTCGACGATAAGCGGTGCGATATGCTGAAGCTCGACCGCGAAAGCCCCTGCGACCCTGATATGCAGGATCCCGCGCATCCGCTCTTTGCGCGGGAAGACGATTTTGAGCGGCGCGGTCTTGCCGGCGAGCGCGACACCGACGATCGACGGCCATTGACTGACCAGCGCCGGCTCGCTGAAGCCGCGGCGCCAGAAGGCTTGGCGGACCATCTTCGAGACCATGGCGTTCAGTGCGGTGGCCAAGTCCGGCTCCGTCTCCGCCGCGCGGGCGAGATGATATTCTGGGTGCGCGCGCAAGACAACGAGCCGGGGGTTCACGTTCACGAATGGGAACGCTTCGATGAGCCCGGCCGGCGCCGCCGACGCCGGCGCGCTGCTGGCGTGGTACGACCGCAACCGCCGGGCGTTTCCCTGGCGGGCGCCGCCGGGCGTGCCCGCCGATCCCTATCGTGTGTGGCTCAGCGAGGTCATGCTGCAGCAGACCACGGTCGCGGTGGTGGACGGGTTCTATCGTCGCTTTGTTGCGCGCTGGCCCCGGCTGGAGGACTTGGCTCACGCCCGGCTGGACGAGGTGCTGCACACCTGGCAGGGGCTCGGCTACTACGCCAGGGCGCGCAACCTCCACCGCTGCGCACAGGCGGTGTTGTCCGATCACGGCGGCCGGTTCCCCGACAGCGAGGCGGCGCTGCGGACCCTGCCGGGGATCGGCGCCTATACCGCCGCGGCGATCGTTGCGATCGCCTTCGGCCGGCGCGCGGTGGTGGTGGACGGCAATGTCGAACGCGTGATCGCACGGCTGTGCGCCGTGGGCGATCCGTTGCCGGCCGCCAGGCGCGAACTCGTCCGGCTTGCCGATGCGATGACGCCCACAGCCCGGCCGGGCGATTACGCCCAGGCGATGATGGATCTGGGCGCGCGCGTGTGCACCGCCCGCGCGCCGGAATGCGTCCGCTGTCCCTGGCGCAGCGCATGCCGCGGACACCGGGCGGGGATCGCCCAGGACCTGCCGCGCAGGACGCCCAGGCCGGAACGGCCGATACGCCACGGAACCGCCTTCTGGACGGTCCGCGACGACGGCGCGGTGCTGCTGCGCCGTCGTCCAGCGCGCGGTCTGCTCGGCGGGATGATCGAGATCCCTTCGACCGAATGGCGTGCACGGCCGTGGTCGGCGGTCGAGGCGAGGCGCCGCGCCCCGGTGGCGGCGGACTGGCGCGTCCTGCCCGGCAGGGTACGACATGGCTTCACCCATTTCCGCCTGGAGCTTACGGTCGCCTGGGCCCGGATCGGCGAGGGTTGGCAGGCGATCGAGGGGCTGTGGTCGCCGGTCGAGCGCCTGGGCGAACACGCCCTGCCCAGCGTGATGAAGAAAGTCGCCCGGCACGCGGCGAATCATGCCGTGCCGGCGCGGTCGGCTCCGGCCGAGATGCAAGGGGTTGTAGAGAACCCGTCGATCCGAGCGTCCCTCCCCTCCCCCGCATGTCGGGTTCAGCCTGACGATGACGACAGCATCCTGCGGATCGGTGCGAAGCTTCGCCGATGATGAGGGGTGACGCCCCGCCGCTGGAGCCCGTCCCTGTGCTCGGGCGTGCCGTAGCCGGCATTGCGCTCCCAGCCGAAGCCGGGGTAGCGGGCGGCGAGCCGGACCATGATCCGGTCGCGGGTGACTTTGGCGATGATCGAAGCCGCAGCGATCGACGCCGAGCGGCGATCGCCGCCGATGACGGGCTCGGTGCGGCAGGCGAGCGCTGGCGCCCGGTTGCCGTCGACCAGGACGAGCCCGGGCGCGACGGGCAGCGCCTCCACCGCGCGGGTCATCGCAAGGAACGTCGCCTGGAGGATGTTGCGCGCCTCGATCTCGACAACGCTTGCAGCGCCGACACCGATCGCTGCGTGGCGGCACAGCCCGTCGAAAAGCGCGTGCCGACGGGCGGGGCTCAGCAGCTTGGAATCGTCGAGCCCGTCGATGAGCGCCTTCGGCGACCGGTCGCGGTCGAGCACCACGGCCGCGGCGACTACCGGGCCGGCCCACGGACCGCGGCCGGCTTCGTCGATCCCGGCCACGACGCCGGGCCGGCCGCGCTCGATCGAGAAATCGGGCATCGCGCCGAACAATACCATCGCCGGCGGGCGCCGGGGTCGCCGCGATGAGGGCGCGTTCCTAGAAGAGCGCCATCTGGGCGCTGCGCGCGGCCGGCCTGCGGAAGGCGATCGTATCGAGCCGGCAGCGTTCGTCGTTGAAGCCGAGCCGCCGACAGGCGAGTTCAAACCGCTTCTGAAGCAATTCGGCAAACGCACCGCTGCCGCGCATCCGCCGGCCAAAGGCGGCATCGTTGACCTGGCCGCCGCGCGACTGCCTGATCAGGCCCAACACCCGCGCCGCGCGCGCAGGCCGATGGGCGTGCAGCCATTCGGCGAACAGGTCGGCGACCTCCAGCGGCAGCCGCAGCAAGGTGTAGGAGGCGTGACCGGCGCCCGCCTCACGGGCTGTCGAAAGGATCGCCTCCAGCTCCGAATCGGTAAGGCCCGGAATCACCGGGGCCGCCATCACCCCGGTCGGGACCCCCGCCTCGGCCAGAAGCCGCAGAGTCTGGAGCCTGCGCATCGGCGTCGGTGCGCGCGGCTCCAGCGTACGGGCGAGACCCCGGTCGAGCGTGGTCACCGATACGCAGACCCGGGCGAGACCGCGCGCGGCCATGCGCGCCAGGATGTCGATGTCGCGCGCCACCAGCGCCGACTTGGTAACGATACCCACCGGGTGGTGGCAGCGCTCGAGCACCTCGAGAATCGACCGGGTGATGCGGTACTCCTTCTCGATCGGCTGATAGGGATCGGTGTTGGTTCCCATCGCCATCACCGAACAGGTGTATTTCGGATCGCGCAGCGCATCCTCGAGCAGCCGCGCCGCATCGGGCTTGTAGAACAGCCTGGTCTCGAAATCGAGCCCGGGAGACAGGCCGAGAAAGGCATGGCTCGGCCGGGCGAAGCAGTAGACGCAGCCGTGCTCGCAGCCGCGATAGGGGTTGATCGAACGATCGAAGGGAATATCGGGGGAGGTGTTGCGCGCGATGATGCTGCGCGACCGGTCGATGCTTACGGTGGTGCGCAGCGGAGGCAGCGCGTCCTCGTCGCGCGGCCAGCCATCCGCGACCGCCTCGCGCTGGTAGACCTCGAACCGGCCGGCCCGGTTGCTGATCGCGCCACGACCCTTGCGGGCAGGTGCAGGCTGGAGCGTCGTCATGATCGAAGCATAGCCGCGATGATCGAACATATCAAGAACAAAGTGCGGAGCCCGGCAATCGAGTTGGACAACGGCTCGCCCGCCCGTCAGAACGGTGAGGCGTGGTCGAGCGAACAGGAGGGTGCGATCCGGCTGAGCGTCGTCATCCCGACGCGCGATGCCGCAGCGACGCTTGCGGCCGCAATCGGGGCGCTGGCGGACCGGCCTGGGGGACCGGCGGAGATAATCGTCATCGACGGTGGTTCGCGCGATGGCACGGCGGCGGTGGCGCGACGCAACGGTGCGCGCGTGATCGAGGCCGCGCCGGGCAGAGGCGGCCAGCTTCGCGCCGGCGCGCAGGCCGCCACGGGCAACTGGCTGCTGTTTCTGCACGCCGATACGGTGCTGGATCCGGGATGGGCGGACGCCGTGCGCGCATATGTCGGGCGCGCCGGCGCGCACCGGCGTGCGGCGGTCTTTCGCTTCGTGCTGGACAGCCAGGCGCGGGCCGCACGGCGCCTGGAAAGGGTCGTCGCATGGCGAACCCGCCGGCTCGGCCTGCCCTACGGCGATCAGGGGCTGCTGATCTCGCGCGTGCTTTATGAGGCGATCGGCGGGTTCCGTCCGCTGCCGCTGATGGAAGACGTCGATATCGTCCGGCGCATCGGCCGGCACCGGCTCGACCTTCTGGACGTTCGCGCGGTGACTTCTGCGGTACGCTACCGACGCTCGGGTTATGTCCGGCGGCCGGCCCGCAACCTGGTCTGCCTTGCGCTCTATTTCCTGGGCCTGTCGCCGCGGCTGATCGCCAGGATCTACCGGTGAGGGCGCGCGGCCTGCCGATCGTCTATGTCTTTGCCCGCGCGCCCGTCCTGGGCACCGTCAAGACGCGGCTCGCCGCAGACATCGGCGCGGTCCAGGCGCTCGCCTTCTACCGGCGGATCACCCATGCGCTGATCCGCCGGATCGGGCGGGACCGGCGATGGCGCACCGTGCTCGCGCTCACCCCGCACACCGCGCTGCGGGCGCACCAACAGTGGCCGTCCTGCCAGGCGCGCATCGGCCAGGGTGCCGGCGATCTGGGCCGGCGCATGGCCCGGGTGCTGGACGCCGAGCCGCGCGTGCCGGCACTGGTCATCGGCAGCGACGTCCCCGATATAGCCGCCTTCCATGTCGCGCGCGCATTCGCCGCCCTCGGCAAAGCCGATCTGGTGTTCGGGCCGGCGTTCGACGGCGGCTACTGGCTGGTCGGCCGGCGCCCGGGCCTCGCGCTTGGCGGGCTGTTCGCGGGCGTGCGCTGGTCGAGCCCGCACGCCCTGACCGACACGCTTGCCAACGTCCCCGCCCACCGCAAGGCGGCGCTGCTGGCGCCGTTGGAGGACATCGACGATGCGCCCGCCTACGACCGATGGCGGGCGCGGTGCCAATTGCGGCCGAACGCGGCCGGTTGAAGTGTCGGATGCCCGAGAGCCAACCGGCAAAGGCCGAATTAAGCCTTGTCCGTTCGCGCTATCGTCAAGGCGAACGGTGCGGGCGTGTGCACCCGCGGTCCGTTAGG
>CAYFYS010000108.1:0-6635 GCA_964347365.1 uncultured Rhodospirillaceae bacterium
ATGTGGACGGAGCACGCGGTTCTGGTCGAGCAGCGTCATCTTGCCGTCCACCTCCAGCACGCGCTGAATGACGAACATCACGTCCGGGCGGCCGGCATCGTATTCATCGAACACCAGCACGCACGGGTTCTGCAGCGCCCAGGGCAGGATTCCCTCGCGGAATTCGGTCACCTGGCTGCCGTCACGCAGGACGATCGCGTCCTTGCCGATCAGGTCGATGCGGCTGATATGGCTGTCCAGATTGACCCGAACGCAGGGCCAGTTCAGCCGCGCCGCGACCTGCTCGATATGGGTCGATTTGCCGGTTCCGTGATAACCCTGGATCAACAGGCGCCGGTTATGCGCAAGTGCTACCAGGATCGCGAGCGTCGTGTCGTGGTCGAAGCAATAGGCTCCGTCGATGTCCGGGACATGCTCCGAAGGGGGCGTGCTGAACCCCGGAACCTGCATGTCGGTCTCGATCCCGAACGCCTGGTGTACCGAAATCGAAATATCGGGAAGCTCGGGCGCGTCCGCATACGCTCCGTTGCTGTTCTCAGATGACATGAACTCGCTATCCTCGGGTAGGAATCCGCCTCAACGGCTACAGAGTCCGGCTGGCCCTGAGCGTGTTATAGGCTTGGTTGACCGATTTCAACCGCTCTTCGGCGCGGTCGTCCCGGCCGTTCGCATCGGGGTGGAGCGCCTTGACCAGCTCCTTATAGCGCGCCTTGACTGAGGCCGCGCTCGCCGGCGGGCTGAGCCCGAGCGTCGCCAGCGCCTCGCGTTCCGCCGTGCACAGCCGCGCGCTCGGTGCGGCCTCGCGCGCGCCGTCCCCGTCCACTATGCCGAGGCGGTCGTGGATCCGCCCGCCCGTATCCGCCCTGCGCGTGCCGAACGGCCATGTCGGGCGGCGCCAGGTGGTGTCGGCCCGGCGGTGAGCCTCGATCTCGGCCTCGTTCATCCCCGCATAGAAGTCCCACGCGGTGTTGTAAGCGCGGACATGCTTGAGACACAGCCAGACATATTGCGACAGCGCCTCGCGCGAACGCGGCGCCGGATAGCCGGCCGCCTCGGCGCATCCTTCCACCGCGCACGCCGATGCTGCGGGTGCCACGGCCGGTCGCGCGACGGTGTTGCCTGTCCGCTTCATGATGCGCAGTATGGGGTTGGAGCGGTACGCTGACAAGCGGGCCGCCGTTCCACCGGTTGTACGATCCGCCGATGAGCGTCTGCCAGAACATTCGCCGCAAGCTTGAAGCCACCTTTGCTCCCGACCGACTGGAAATCGAGGACCAGTCGCATCTGCATGCCGGGCACGCCGGCGCCCGCGACGGCGGCGAGAGCCATTTCCGGATTGACATCATTGCGCGCGCGTTCGACGGCCGATCCCGCATCGAACGCCAGCGGCTGATCCACCAATGCCTCGCCGAGGAGCTCGCTGGCCCGGTCCACGCGCTGTCCATCGCCGCCCGCGCGCCTGAAGAGCGACGCTAGCCGCCCGGCCGCCGGCTTGCGCGATCGCGCGGGGCGAGTCAGATTCCGGCCCGACCGACGCGCCGGCTCGCGCCCGCGGCATTACCTGGCGCGCCTTGCGCATCACCACGCAAGCCTGAGGAAGAGAAATGAAGAAGCCGCTACTTGCCATGACCATCTGCTTCGGAATCGCAGCTGCTTCGGACGTCGCCGCGCGGTCGTTCGTCTTCACCGCGATCCCGGACCAGGACGAGACTGCACTGAAGACCCGGTTTGACCGGATCGCGAAATATCTCGAAGGCGCGCTTGCGGTGCCGGTGAAATACGTCCCCGTGAAGTCCTATGCCGCTGCGGTCACGGCCTTCCGCAACAACCAGGTGCAGCTTGCCTGGTTCGGCGGCCTGTCCGGGGTCCGGGCACGCGCGGCGGTCCGCGGTTCCCAGGCGATCGCCCAGGGTGAAGAGGACAGGGCCTTCAGGAGCTATTTCATCGCCCATGCCAGCACCGGTCTCCAGAAGTCGGAGTCCTTCCCCGAGGGCATCGTCGGCAGGACCTTCACCTTCGGCTCCAAGGGATCGACGTCGGGGCGGCTGATGCCGGAGTTCCACATCCGCAAGCATCTAGCGATGGCACCCGACAAGGCGCTGCGCCGGGTCGGGTTTTCGGGCGACCACTCGCGCACCATCGCGCTGGTGCAGTCCGGTGCCTTCGAGGTCGGTGCGGTAAACTTCGCGGTCTGGGAAAAGGAGCTTGCCGCCGGCAAGATCGACACCGCCAAGGTGCGCGTGATCTGGATCACCCCGCCATACCCCGACTACAACTGGTCGATCCGCGGCGACGCCGACATGCGCTTTGGTGCAGGATTCACCGCCAGGGTCAAACAGGCTCTCCTGGATCTCGACGATCCGGACCTGCTCAAGCAGTTCCCGCGCAAGGCCTTCATCGCGGCGTCGAACGCAGATTACCAGCCGATCCTCGATGTGGGTCGCAAGCTGGACCTGATCGACTGACGGCTGCATTGGCGGCGCTCGGTCGTGTCTTTGTTCGCGCTCGAAGACGCCGCCGTGCACTACAACGGCGTGCGCGTTCTTCGCGGGATCAGCCTGCGCATCGAGGCGGGGGAGAAGGTTGCGTTGGTCGGCAGGAGCGGCGCCGGCAAATCGACGCTCCTGAGCCTGCTCTACGGGCAACAAAAGGCCGTCGCCTCCCTGGTGCCGCAGGACGTCGGCCTGGTGCGCGCACTCACCGTCTTCCACAACATCTATATGGGCCGGCTGCATCTCCATTCCACCTGGTACAACCTGGCCAATCTGATTCGGCCGCTGAAAAAGGAGATCGCCGCCGTGCGTCCCGTCGTCGAGCGGCTGGGGTTGGAGGACAAGGTGTTTGCGCGCATCGAGGCGCTGTCCGGCGGACAGCAGCCGCGCACCGCCGTCGGCCGGGCGATCCACAAGGGCAGCCCCGTCTTCATGGGGGACGAGCCGGTGTCCGCGGTCGACGAGCATCAGTCGCGCACCGTGCTGGACGCGATCGTGGAAGCCCACGAGACCGTCGTGCTGTCGATGCACGACGTAACGTTGGCGCTTGCCTACACCGAACGCGCGATCGGCATCAGGGATGGCCGCATCGTGCTGGACGAGCCGACCGCCGGATTGAAACCTTCCGATCTTGACGATCTCTACCGCAACGGAAACTGATCCGTTCGCCGGTCGCGGCGCGTCGTCCCCGCTGATCCGGGCGAGCGTCGGGTTCGTCCTTCTGGCGGCCGTCCTTGCGGTCTTCGGAGATTTCGAGATCTCGACCCTCGATCCGTGGACCGAGTTCGGCCGCATGGCCGCGGGCGCGCTGAGCCCGGATTTTCGAGCCACCGAGAACCTGGCCTCGGCGATTCTGATGACCCTGGCCTTCGCCTTTCTCGGCGTGGCGCTCGCCAATCTGTGGGGGTTCGCCCTGGCACTGCTCTTTCGCTTCCGCTTGGTGCGCGCGGGCTGCGCCTTCGTCCGCGCGGTGCACGAGCTGTTCTGGGCGCTGATCTTCCTGCAGGTTTTCGGGCTGACCCCGCTGACCGGCGTACTGGCGATCGCCATCCCCTACGCCGGCATTTTCGCCAAGGTCTATTCCGAAATCCTGGAGGAGTCCGACCCCGCGCCGCTGGCCGCGGCACCGGCGGGCGCGGCCGCGGCATCGGTCTTCCTCTTCGTGCGGCTTCCCGACGCCTGGGCGCACTTCAAGACCTATTCGCTCTACCGTCTGGAGTGCGGGTTGCGGTCCTCCACCGTGATCGGCTTCGTCGGGCTGCCCACGATCGGTTTCCACTTGGAATCAGCTTTCGCACAGGGCCGGTATTCCGAGGTCGTGGCGTTGCTGATCCTGTTCTATGTGATCATCGCAACGATCAGGATCTGGGTGCGCCAGCGCCTGGTGCCGCTCTACGTCCTGGCCGCTGCGGCGCTGCTGCCGTGGAGCGCGGAGATCGCCGCCGGGAACATCTGGCGGGTTTTCGGCCACGACATCCTGCCCCAGCCGATCCGCGTGGCCGAGACCTTCGTTGCGATCGTCTGGGCGGACGTGCTGTCATGGGCCGGCACGCTGTTCGTGGCCCAGGCCTGGCCCGGCATCATCAGCACGGTGATCCTGACCCAGACCGCGCTGGTGGTCACCGGCGCGCTCACGCTTGCCATGTTCCCGGTGGTCTCGCCCAAATTCTTCGGCCCTGTCGGCCGTACGGTCGGGCATGTCGGGTTGGTGGTCGTCCGCTCGACGCCGGAATACGTGCTCGCGCTGATCTTCCTGCTGCTCTGGGGGCCGTCGATGTTGCCGGCGGTCGCCGCGCTCGCACTGCACAACGGGGCGATCGTCGGCCACCTCATGGGCCGCTACACCGAAGCGCTGGAGCTGCGCGCCGATGCGCCCACCGGCCTGAACCGCTACTTCTACGACGTGTTGCCGCGGATCTACCCGCAGTGCCTAGCGTTCCTGTTCTATCGCTGGGAGGTGATCATGCGCGAGACGGCGATCCTGGGGATGCTCGGCATCGCAACGCTGGGCTTCTACGTCGACAGCGCGTTTGCGGATCTGCGCTTCGACCGCGCGCTCTACCTGATCCTGATCACCGCGGCGTTGAACCTCGCCATCGATGCGATCTCGCGCACGGTCCGCGCACGGCTGCGGTTAAAGACCCGACCGGAGGAGGTTTGATCGCTCGCGGGTGGCCAGCGGGCCTCAGCTCCCGGTTTTCAGGGCAGGCTCGAGAGCGCTGTTCAGGTACGCCATCGCATCGTCGTTGATGCCGCCTAGACAGGCGCCGAGAGAAGGGGCGAGCCGGTTCGCGACCTTGAACTTGCACAGATCGTAGGTGAACCGCGCATGGGCGATCGCCGCCTCGGCGACGCTGCGCGCCTTGGCGTCAGCGAGAATCTCGCTCCAGCGTTCGTCGGCCCGTGCGCCGGTGGCGTGCTGGTTGACCAGCCGGTTGGTCATCCGTACCGCCGGCATGCGCAGGCGCTCGCGATCGACCAGCCGATCTGCGATCGCCCGGCGCGCGCCCGTCGCGTACGCGATTTCGACCTCTCCGAGTGATGTTTCGTCGTCGAGACGCGGCACCGGGAGCACGCTGAGGTTCCTGCCGATCGCAATCGCGGGGGATTCGATCCCGGCGGTCATCGCGCGCGGAAGACGAACCTCGACTGCGACATGGGTGCGCCTGGCGATCAGCCGATAGCCTTGTGTGATCTTCCGCCGCTGCCCGTTGCCGAGAAGGCTCAGCGACTGACCTTCGGCGAGCCGATACTCCCGGCCTGGTTGCGGCGCGCGACGTTCGGGCTGCAAGCAGAGCGTCGGCAGAATCGCGCTGCATGCCGGGCCGGCGCAGTGCAGGGCCACCGGCCGGTCGGTCGCGATTAGCGCCAGGATTTGCGGCGCAGCGGTGGCCGGCGGCGCGAGGGCCACGATACCGGCAACAAACGCCATGCCGATTGCCGTGTCGCACGTTGGACGAGGCATCTCTCATCTCCGGTTGTGCTCTGGTCCGGCGCAATCGTGGCCCGGGTCCGGGCCGGCGTACAGCCCTTGATTCGCGGCCACGGTCTGGCGCGGGAAGGCGAACGGTATGGCCGCAGCGCCCAGCGCCGCGCTGCGCGCGCGCCGCAGTGCGGCATCATCGACGTGATCCTGGATGAAGGTCTCCAGCGCACAACCGGGCGCCAACCGATCGCGCACCGCAGCGAGCACCTGATCCTGGCTCAGCGCGGGGAAGTTTCGGCCCGACGCCGGGATCTCGGCCAGGCTTGCGCAGCTGCCGGCGAGTTCGAGACAGCCGGCCTTGGCGGAATAGCTGAACGCCCCCTGGAGCGTCCGGCCGTTTTCGAAGGTGATGGAGATGCCGTCCAGCCGGTCGAAGGTGTAGTTCATTTCGGTCCGGTGCATGTGCGCAAGCTGCGCTTCGTCGAGCCAGAGAACGAAAACGGTGACCCCGGTGCCGGGCGAAATCTGCAAGGTTGCCGGCACCGAGCCGTAGCGCGCCAAATGTGCGGCGTAGACCACGTCGAAATCCGCCAGAGTGGCGCGCTGGGCAGGGATACGGCTGGCCGGGCCGGCGGAGAAGGCGGCGAATTTACGGGCAAGCTGTTCCGGGGACTGGTTCGAGCCGGCGGCCAGCACCGGGAGCCGGCGGTCGCGGTCGAATCCCCCTTCCCGCAGGCGCGAGATGCCGCCGTTTTCGTAGAGGTAGGAATGATCGGGAATGCCAAACGGATAGGATCGCGCGCGCAGGCTCGCCCAGTTCGGGCCACGCAGCGGAGAAGGCATGTCCGAAGGTCCCCATGGAGTGAACGACCGCGGGCCGGGCGGCATCGCCCCCCTGGCACGGCGTGCCGAAAATGATTGCGCGAACCCCGTCTTCCTGACAAGAGCACCGCCTGGGCTGGCACAGCCCGGGCTCCTGGAGTGCGGGCTGGTGGACCGGGCACGGATGAGCTACGCGAGCCTGCGGGATTTCATCGGACGGCTGGAGACGACGGGCCGGCTGGTGCGGGTCGCCGCCCCGGTGGCGACCGCACTGGAGATCACCGAGATCCAGACGCGTCTACTCGCCGAGGGCGGTCCTGCGGTGTTGTTCGAGACGCCCGTGCGGCCCGACGGCGGCGTCTCGGAAATTCCCGTGCTCGCCAACCTGTTCGGCA
>CAYFYS010000109.1:0-6603 GCA_964347365.1 uncultured Rhodospirillaceae bacterium
CGAGCCATGACCGCACCGGGCGGGCATGATAATACTGCGCCGTGCTGAGCGCCGAACAGAACCGGCTCGTCACCCTGACTGGGCCCGATGCGCCTGCGGGTGCGCTGCTGCGCCGCTACTGGCAGCCGGCGGCGCTGGTCGAGGAGTTTCCCGCCGATCGTCCGGTGATCCCGGTCCGGTTGATGGGCGAAGACCTGGTCGCCTTCCGCGCCGCGGATGGCGGCTATCGGCTGACCGGCGCACGCTGTCCCCACCGAGGTGCCGACCTGCGCTTCGGCCGGCTGGAGGACGGCGGCATCCGGTGCGCCTTCCACGGCTGGCTGTTCGACGGCAAGGGCAATTGCCTGGAGCAGCCGGCCGAGCCGGCGGGCAGCGACTTCCACGCCTCGATCCGCATGCCGGGCTATCCGTGTCGGGAGACGAACGGCGTGGTGTTCGCCTATCTCGGCCCCGGGGTGCCCCCGCCGCTGCCCGAGGCGGACTGCTTCGCCGCCCCGGAGCCCTACAGCTTCGCCTTCAAGGGCTTTCTGGAATGCAACTGGCTGCAGGCGCTGGAGGTCGGAATCGATCCGGCGCACGGCTCCTATCTGCACCGCTTCTTCGGCGACGAAGACCCGCAAGGGGGCTACGGCCTGCAGTTCCGCGACCTGGTCGCGGGCGCCGATGTCCCTCTGACCTGGATCATGCGCGAATTCCCCGCACCGCAGATCAGGATCGAGGACACGCCCTACGGCATGCGGCTGCTGGCGCTGCGCGACCTCAACGCGGCCACGCGCCATGTGCGGGTCACCAACCTGCTGTTCCCCAACGCGATTGTCATCCCGCTGGGCAGCGACATGATCATCAGCCAGTGGCACGTGCCGATCGACGACACCCATTGCTGGTGGTATGCGATGTTCACCGCCTACGCCGCGCCGCTCGACAAGGAGGAGATGCGCTCGCAGCGGCTCAAGCTCTACGCGTTGCCCGACTACAAGCCGAGAATCAACAAGACCAACGACTACGGCTTCGACCCGGACGAACAGGCGCGGCTGACCTTCACCGGCATGGGGACGGACATCAACGTCCACGACCAGTGGGCCGTGGAGTCCCAGGGCGAGATTCACGACCGCTCGCGCGAGAATCTCGGCGTCACCGACATCGCGATCGCCGCCTATCGCCGGTTCCTGATCGGCGCGATCCAGGCCGTCGGCAGGGGCGATCCGCCGCCCAAGGCGGCTGGCGGCGCGCCGGGCGAGATGCCTGTGGCGATCGATACCCTGGCGCCGCGTCAGGGCTGGGAGGAGGCTTGGCGCGCCGTAGAGTCCGCGCGCCGCGGCGGCTCGGCTTGGGCGGGCTCGTGAACGGATCGACCGGCCGGACCAGCTTCGTGGACCGGCACGGGCTGTGGGATGCGGAACAGGAGGCGGAAGCCGTCGGGATCGGTCGGCAGATCTCCGAGCACGGGCTGGAGGTGGTGCGCTTTTCGTTTCCCGACCAGCACGGCATCCTGCGCGGCAAGGCGATCATGGCCGGCGAGGCCGAGGCGGCGCTGCGCAACGGCGTCGCGATGACCTCGACGCTGCTGGTCAAGGACACCGCCCACAAGACCGTCCCGCCGGTCTTCTCCAGCGATCTGTCGGTGGGGCGGGGCGATCTCGCCGGGGCCGCGGACTTTCTGATGGTCGCCGATCCGCGGACCTTCCGCGTTCTGCCCTGGGCGCCCCGTACCGGTTGGGTGCTGTGCGACATCCGCTGGCCCGACGGTCGGGCGATGCCCTATTCGACGCGCGATATCTGCCGTGCGGCGGTGGCCGCGCTGCGGGCGCGCGGGTTCGACCACGTCGCAGGCATCGAGGTCGAGTTCCATCTTTTCCGGCTTCTGGACGCACGGATGGCGGCTGAAGATGCCGGCCAGCCCGCCGCGCCGCCGGAGGTTGGGTTGTTGACCCATGGCTACCAATACCTGACCGAGATCCGCCTCGATGAGCTCGACCCGATCCTGTCGATCCTGCGGCGCGAGCTTGTCGCGCTCGGCATCGCGGTGCGCTCCCTGGAGGTCGAGTTCGGGCCGAGCCAGGTCGAGCTCACCCTGCAGCCCTCCGGTGCGCTCGATGCGGCCGATACGATGGTCCTCTTCCGGAACGCCACCAAGCAGATCTGCGCCCGGCACGGCTATCATGCGACGTTCATGTGCCGCCCGGCGATCAAGAACGTCTTTTCCAGCGGCTGGCACCTGCATCAATCGCTCCTGGAGCGTGCGAGCGGGCGGAACGCCTTCATGCCGGGCGATGGCGATACGCTGCTGTCGACGACCGGACGGCGGTTCGCGGCCGGATTGCTTGCCCATGCCCGCGCCGCATCGGGGTTCACCAACCCCACCATCAACGGCTACAAACGCTTCAAGCCGTTCTCTCTGGCGCCCGACCGGGCGGGCTGGGCGCGCGACAATCGCGGCGCGATGCTGCGGATCGTCTCCGCCCCGGGCGAAACCGCCTCGCGCATCGAGAACCGCGTCGGCGAGCCGGCTGCCAATCCTTATCTTTACATAGCCAGCCAGATCCTGTCGGGCCTGGACGGCCTCGACCGCGCGCTGGAGCCGCCGCCGCCCACCGAGGCACCCTACGACGCCGCGGCGCCGGCGTTGCCGGCAAGCCTGATCGAGGCGCTTGCGGCGCTGCGTGGGGACGAGATGTTCGCCGAACGCCTCGGCGCGGAGTTCATCGACTACATCTGCATGATCAAGCAGGCTGAGTTCGCCCGCTACCTGTCGGATGTCACCGACTGGGAACAGCGCGAGTATTTCCGGATCTTCTGATGCCCGCCTTTGCCGGGCGGGGCTTTTGCGTCAAGATGGGCTGCAGGGCTTGAGGAACAGGCGGAGACGACTGATGGATGGGACGACCGCGACGGGCTGGATCGACGCTCAGGCCGAGGATGTGGGGGATGCGCTGGTCGCGGGGTTTGCCGCAGGCGGGATCGATCATCTCTTCTTCACCTCGGGATCAGAGATTGGCTTTTACCAGGAGGCGATCGCCAAGGCGCGTGCGCGCGGGCACAACAATCCGATCCGTCTGATCACCGTTCCGCACGAACACGCCAGCCTCAACGCCGCGCTCGGCTTCGCTGCCGTCAGCGGTCGGCCCGCCGCGACCGCCGCCCACGTCGATTGCGGCACGATGCACTATGGCGGGGCGGTGCATACCGCCTTCCGCAGCGGCCTTCCGGTGGTGATCACGGCGGGGTTTCCGCCCACGGCCTATGCTGGGACCATGAAGGGTGGCCGCGACGAGGGCGGCCATCTGTGGATGCAGGAGACCTTCGACCAGAACGGCATCGTGCGCAACTACGTCAAGTGGGATCACCGCCTGACCTATCAGGACAACCCGGGGATGATCGCCAGCCGCGCGGTCCAGGTCACCAGGAGCGAGCCCTGTGGACCGGTGTATCTGAGCTTCCCCAAAGAGCTGACGATGCTGCCGGTCGATGGAGCGCGCTTCCCCAGCGCCGATCAGCTCGGCATTCCGCGCCCCACCGCACCGGCTGCCGCCGATGCCGAGGAGATCGCCCGTCGGCTGATCGATGCCGAGCATCCGGTCGTTGTAGTCTCCGCCTCCGGCCGCGACCCGGCGACGGTTCCCGCCCTGGTCACGCTGTGCGAGCTGCTGGGCCTGGCCGTGGTCGATTCCGTCCAGCGCAGCTACATGAGCTTCCCCTTCCGCCATCCGAGCTTCCAGTCCCGGGCGAGCCTGGAGCGCGCCGATGCGGTGCTGGTGATCGAGGCCGAGGTGCCCTGGGTGCCCGGGCGCGAGGCACCGGGACCGGGAGCCTATATCGCCGCCGTCGGGCGCGACCCGATCAAGGCGAGCATCCCGACTTTCGAGTTCACGGCCGATTTGCGGCTTGCCACGGACGCGCTGAAGACGATCGAGGCGGTCACCGCTGCGGCGCAGACGCTGTTGAATGACGATGACCGCAGCCGGATTGCGGCACGCCACGAACGGCTCGCGGCCGGCTCGCGCGCGTGGATCGCCGCAGCCGAAGAGGCGGCGATGGCGCAGGCGCGGACCGTTCCCATCGACCGGCTCTGGGCGGGTTACCAGATCGGGCGGCTGATCGATGACAATTGCATCGTGCTCGACGAGACCCTGCCACCCAACCGGACACGAGACTTCATCGACCGTAGCGCGCCGGGATCGTACTTCGCCAATCCGGGCTCCAGCGGCGGCTGGGCGACCGGTGCTGCGCTCGGTGCCAAGCTCGCCGCGCCCGAGCGCGACGTGATCGCGGTCAGCGGCGACGGGTTCTACATGTTCGGCACGCCGGCCCCGGCACTCTGGGCCGCGGCGCATCACGGCGCTCCGTTCCTGCAGATCGTTTACACCAACCGCAGCTACACCACCGGAACGGAGCGCATCGCGGCAAATTACGGCGCGGACAGCTACGCCGCTAGAGCCGGGTACCCGGGCGGCTATTTCGATCCGCCCATCGACTTCGCGAAGGAGGCCGAGGCCGCCGGCGCACATGGCGAGACCGTGCGCGATCCGGCCGAGCTGGAGGCTGCGCTCGCCCGTGGCCTCGCG
Organism: uncultured Rhodospirillaceae bacterium; assembly: GCA_964347365.1. Lineage (GTDB taxonomy): Bacteria > Pseudomonadota > Alphaproteobacteria > MPNO01 > MPNO01 > CAYFYS01. Next base: position 4,563 of record CAYFYS010000109.1, read on the forward strand.
CAGGTCCGGGCCGGCAAGCCGGCACTGGTGTCGATCTGGCTCAAGCGCCTGGAGGGTGAGGACTGAACGCCACAGAACGGGTCCGCACGACGGGGACCTGGTTCTCGCCCTTCCGGCAGGCGTCTTTTCGGATCGCCCGGCGCCGGAGGTGATCAGCGCGACGGCCGGTCCACCTTCCAGCGGCACCAGGCGCGGAGATTCGCGTGGGCCGCGTGTCTGTGGGCGGCCATCACGGCCTTTTCCGCATCGTCTTCAGAGGCGAATTCCAGGCGGTAGCCGTTGGGGTCGTGGAAATAGATCGAGGTCACCATGCCGTGGGCGATCGGGCCTTCGACCGCGACATGGCGGGCAATCAGCCGATCGTACAGGCGGTGGAGGGTTTCGTGATCGGGCACGCGCATGGCCAGGTGCAGGTCCATCCCCCAACGGCGCTTGAACAGCGTGTCGGGGTCGTCCCCGGCGCGGTCGGGCACCTCGAAGAACGCCAGGTAGCTCGGCTGGTCCGCATCATGGCCGCCGATGTCGAAGAAGATGTGCATGTAGCGCACATCGAGCCCGGTGGTCGGCTGCTGGTCGATCTCCAGCGCCATGACCAGCGGAAAGCCCAGCGCGTCCTCGTAGAAGGCGCGGGTCTCCTCCGCATCGCGGCAACGATAGGCGGCGTGGTGCACACCGAGCACCGGCGGTCGGTTCGAGGTCATTCAGGTCACCGTGATCTGCACGGGCGCCAAGCATGGACGCAAGGGTGGGCCGATTCACCGGCGATGGCAACCGGAAAGACGGGTTTGCTATGCTGGATGGCATGTGAGGTTCAGGGGGGGAAATCAGCATGTTCGATGTCCAGCGTTTCGTCGAGGACGTCAAGGCCGCGAACCGGGAAGGCGAGGCGGGCAGGGCGGTGCGCGAGGTGCTGGGGCGTGCGGTCGCCGATCCCGGCGCGGTGCTGGCCGGGTTGGGAGAGCCGGTCGAGGCGGGTCTCCACAAGCTCCATCAGGCCGCTGACCTGACAATCCTCAACGTCGTCTGGGCGCCGCTGATGACCTTGATGCCGCACAATCACAACATGTGGGCGTTGATCGGCGTCTATACCGGACGCGAGGACAACATCTTCTGGCGCCGGCGCGAGAACCGGATCGAGGCGGCGGGTGCTAAGGCGCTCTCGGTCAAGGACGTCGAACCGCTGGGCAAGGACGTCATCCATTCCGTTGTCAACCCGATCGACCGGCTGACTGGGGCGATCCACATCTATGGCGGGGATTTCTTCAACGCCTGGCGCAGCGAATGGGATCCGGAGGATCTGACCGAACGGCGTTACGACGTGGAAAAGAACATGCGCCTTTACCGGGAAGCCAACGCGCGCTTTGCCGCCGGCATCCCCGCACCGGCGTAGCCGTCGCCCGGCTTCCGGCGCCCGGCGTGCCCGAGACAGCCGTTCCGGCCGGCTCTTCCCGGCCACGATCCACGCGCAACGGCTGGGTCGTGGTCGGCGGCCTGTTCCTGATGCTGGGAATCGCGATCACGGCGCGCAACAGCATCGGCCTCCTGATGCCGTTCTGGCGGGCCGATTTGGGATGGAGCTACGGCTTCGTCTCCAGCGCGGGCGCGGTCATGCTGGTCACCATGGCGCTGGCCGCGCCCATGGCCGGCATGGTGATCGATCGCTTCGGACCACGCGTGGTCTATTGCTGTGGCATGTCGCTGGCCGCGCTCGCCTTTGTGTTGTGCGCTGTGGTGATGAGCGCGCCATGGCAGTTGATCGTCTTCTATTCGATCCTGGGCGGGCTCGGGTTCTCGGCGATCGCGCCGTCCCTCGTCTCCACCACGATCGCGGCATTTTTCGATTCTCGGCTGGCGCTTGCCACCTCGGTGGCGACCTCGGGCAGTACGGCAGGCCAGATCGCCCTGATGCCGGGTCTGGCGCTGCTGGTGACGACGACCGCCTGGCGGCCGAGCATGGCGATGTTCGCCGGCGTCATCCTTGCGACCATGGCCGCGGTTCTGTGGTTGATCGGGCCCGGGCTGCGCCCGCCGCCGGCCTGGC
>CAYFYS010000110.1:0-6593 GCA_964347365.1 uncultured Rhodospirillaceae bacterium
CATCAGCGCCTTGTCGGGGTCCGCACTTTCGAAGGCGGCAAACACCCGCTGATTGGCAACGGTTGCAGCCAGCCCCATCGTGCCCCCGGTAAGCGCCTTGGACAGGCAGATGATGTCCGGTGCCGCCCCCGCGGCCTGGAAGGCGAACATCGTGCCGGTCCGCGCGAAGCCGGTCGCCACCTCGTCCAGGATCAAAAGCACGTCGTTGCGCGCGCACGCCCGGGCGATGCCGGCGACGGTCTCCGGCGGGTGAAGCTTCATGTTGCCGGCGGCCTGGACCAGGGGTTCCAGAATCACGGCGGCGGTCTCGCCGCGGCGGCGGGCCAGCATCGCATCGAAGTCGGCCATCGCCGCAGCGCCGATCGGGACGTGATGGAGAATCTGTTCGGGGACATAGCCGCCGAGCAGGCGGTGCATCCCGTCGTCGGGGTCGCACACCGCCATCGCGCCCAGTGTGTCGCCGTGATAGCCCCAGCGGAAACAGACGAATCGGTTGCGCCCCTCCACGCCGGTGTTGCGCCAATACTGGATGGCCATGCGGAGCGCGACCTCCACGGCGACCGAGCCGGAATCGCTGAAGAACACCCGATCGAGCCCATGGCCGAGCAGAGCGGCCAGACGCCGCGACAGGCGCATTGCCGGCTCGTGGACCAGCCCGCCGAACATCACATGGGGCATGCGGACGAGCTGGTCGGCCACCGCCGCCCGGATATGCGGGTGGTTGTAGCCATGGCACGCCGTCCACCAGGACGCGATGCCGTCGATCAAGGCCGTTCCGTCGGCCAGGCGTATGCGCACGCCCTGGCTCCGCATCGCCTCGAACGGCGGCGAGGTCCCGATCATCGGCGTATAGGGCAGCCAGAGGTGGTCGGCGGTCTCAGCCACCGGCCGCTGGAAAGGGTTCGATTCCGAGGCTTCGGAACAGCCCGTCATCGGCCGCCGCGTCGGGGTTTGGGGTCGTCAGCAGCTTCTCGCCGTGGAAGATCGAGTTGGCACCGGCATGGAAGCACAACGCCTGCATGGCCACGTCCATCTCCAGGCGTCCGGCCGACAACCGGACCATCGAGCCCGGCATCATGATCCGGGCCGCCGCGACGGTGCGCACGAATTCCAGCGCATCGAAGTCGGCGGCCGTGGCAAGGGGCGTGCCTGGACTGCGCACCAGCATGTTGATCGGCACGCTCTCGGGCGGCGGGTCCATGTTGGCCAGCGTGACCAGCATGTCCGCCCGATCGCGGCGCGTCTCGCCCATGCCGAGGATGCCGCCGCAGCACACCGCGATCCCCGCCGCACGCACGCGCTCCAGCGTCTCCAGCCGGTCGGAGAACCGCCGCGTGGTGATGATCTGGCCGTAATACGATTCCGAGGTGTCGATGTTGTGGTTGTAGTAGTCGAGCCCGGCATCGCGCAGCCGTTCGGCCTGGCCCGGCTTCAACAGGCCCAGCGTCGCGCAGGTCTCCAGCCCCAGCGCCTTGACGCCGCGGACCATCGCAACGACCGCCGCGAGGTCGCGCTCGGTCGGCCCGCGCCATGCAGCCCCCATGCAGAACCGGGTGGCGCCGGCGGCCTTGGCCTGGCGTGCTGCCGCCAGCACCGAGTCCAGGTCCATCACACGCGCGGCCGCAACATCGGTATTGAAACGGGCGCTCTGCGGGCAATAGGCGCAGTCCTCCGGGCAGCCGCCGGTCTTGATGCTCAACAAGGTGGAAACCTGGACCCGGTTGGGATCGAAGTTGCGGCGGTGAACCGAATGGGCCTCGGACAGCAGGTCGTTGAACGGCCTGGCGAGGAGCACAAGCGCGCCTTCGCTGGTCCATCCCGCCCGGTCGGCAAGGGTCGCGGACATGGACGGGACTATAGGGTCGCGCGTTCCCGCCCGCCAGCCTGGATGCGTGCGCGGCGCGGCCATGCGCGGTAGTCTGCCCATCCATGCGATCGCTTGATTCTTTTGCCGATGGCAAGCTCGCCGGGCTTGCCGCGCGCGACCTGCGGCGGACCCTTGCGATCACCAGCCCGCTCGACGGCGGGCGGGCGGGCCGCGATGGGCGCGAACTGGCCTCGTTCTGCTCGAACGATTATCTCGGGCTCGCCGGCGATCCGCGGCTGCGGGCGGCCGCCACCCGGGCGCTGAACGAATACGGGCTGGGCGCCGGCGCATCGCGGCTGATTACCGGCAACCATCCGCTGTTCGCGGTGCTCGAACGACGCCTGGCGGCGATGAAGGGCACCGAGGACGCCTGCGTCTTCGGCAGCGGCTATCTGGCGAATCTCGGCGTCACGCCGGCGCTCGCCGGACCGGGCGATCTGATCCTGCTGGATGCGCTGAGCCACGCCTCGATGCACACCGGCGCCCGGATCGCCCGCGCCCGGATCGCGCGCTTCGCCCACAACGATGTCACCGATTGCCGGCGGATCCTCCAACGGGAGCGCGCCGGGCATCGGCGTTGCATGATCCTGACCGAAGGGGTTTTTGGCATGGACGGCGATCTGGCGCCGCTCGTACCCCTGGCGCGGTTGAGCGCGGCGTTCGACGCCTGGCTGCTGGTCGACGACGCCCATGGCTTCGGCGTTCTGGGCGGCGGGGCGGGCAGCGCGCGCATCCACAGCGAGCCGTCGGCCGAGATCCCGCTGCATATCGGCACGCTGTCCAAGGCGGTCGGCGCCTATGGCGGTTTCCTGGCCGCCTCGGGACCGGTCTGCGCCCTCATGCGGACCCGGGCCCGCAGCTTCGTCTATTCGACCGGGCTGCCGCCCCCCGTCGTCGCCGGCGCCATCGCAGCCCTCGAAATCATCGCCGCCGAGCCTGACCGGGTCGCCGCGCCGCGCCGCCACGCCTGCGCGTTCGCCGCCGCCGCCGGGCTTGCGATGCCGGACAGTCACATCGTACCGATCGGCCTAGGGGGCGCCGCTGCCGCGCTTGCGGCCTCGCGCGCGCTCCAGGACAGGGGCTATCTGGTGACCGCGATCCGCCCGCCGACGGTGCCCGAGGGGACCGCGCGGCTGCGCCTGACCTTCTCGGCGGCCCATTCCGCCGCCGACGTCGCCGGTCTGGCACGGGCGGTGATCGATCTGGGGCTTGCGCCCGGGCCGAAACAGGGGGCCGCGCGATGCGACCTCCAATCCGGGCAGCCCCGGGAAGCGGCTCAGTAGCCTTCGCGCTCCAGGCGCTTGCGTTCGAGCTTACGGGCCCGGCGGATGGCTTCAGCCTTCTCGCGCGCCCGTCTTTCGGAAGGCTTTTCGTAGGAACGGCGCATTTTCATCTCGCGAAATATGCCTTCGCGCTGCATCTTCTTCTTGAGCGCACGCAGCGCCTGATCGACATCGTTGTCGCGTACGAGAACTTCCACGGTGCAGCCGTCTCCAGCGTTGTTGCGGAACCGATCGCGCGTCCCGCTCCCACCCGCATTCGCGGCGCGCGATCAGCCATCCTAGCACGGATCGCAGATCGTATGGAACGCTAATCGATCAGGCCGGAATGTGGTAACTGTGGGCCGATCGCGCAGATCGTAAACGACGGTGAAGCGGACCCAACGGCCATGACCTTGCTGAAGATCGCCCGGATGGGCCATCCTGTGCTGCTGAGATCCGCCGAGCCCGTCGCCGACCCGACCGCGCGCGACATCCGCCGGCTGGTCCGGGACATGGTCGAGACCATGGAGGATGCCCAGGGCGTCGGCCTGGCCGCGCCGCAGGTCCACGTCAGCCGACGGGTGGTCGTCTTCAAGGCGCCGGCCGAGCGCATGACCGATGGCGAGGAGGCCGAGACGGTGCCGACCACGGCGCTGATCAACCCGGCATTCACGCCGTTGAGCGAAGACAGCGCGCTCGGTTGGGAGGGGTGTCTTTCGATCCCCGGTCTGACCGGGGCGGTACCGCGTTACACCGGCATCCGCTACCGCGGTTTCACCACCGCCGGGCAGGTCCTCGAACGCGAGGCCCACGGCTTCCACGCGCGCGTGGTCCAGCACGAGATCGACCATCTCGACGGCATTCTCTATACCATGCGCATGGAAGACCTCGGCATGCTTGCCTTCAACGAGGAGCTTCGCCGCACCCTGGAGCCGGCGCGCGAGGACGAATGAGCGCCGCGGAGGACGCCACCCGAGAGGCGCTGCGCGCACGTCTGACGACGCGGGCGGCAACCCATGTGCCCTTCGATGGCTGGACGTGGCGCGCGCTCGAGGCCGGGACGCGGGATCTGGGACTCGATGGGATCGAGGCGAAACGGCTCTTTCCCGGCGGGCCGGCCGAGCTGTTCCGCGCCTTCAGCGACTGGGCCGACGAGCGGATGGCCGAAGCCCTGGAGACGCAGGCCCTGGAGGAGATGCGCCTGAACGAACGGGTGCAGGCCGCCGTCCTTGCCCGTTTCGAGGCCCTGGCACCCTACCGCGAGACGGTGCGCCGCGGGATCGGTTTCGCGGCGCTGCCCTGCAACGGTGCGCTCGGGCCGGGCTGCTTCGGGCGCACGGTCGATCGCATCTGGCGCCTGGCCGGCGACCGCGCGGCCGATTTCAGCTACTACACCAAGCGCGCGCTGCTCGCCGGCGTGCTCGCCTCGACCACGCTTGCCTGGCTCGATGACCGCAGCGCGGACGGCCACATCACGAAGGCGTTCCTTGCCCGCCGCATCGCCGATGTGCTGCGCATTCAGCGCGCCCGCCGCCGGATCGAACGGATCGCGGCCGGTCTCGCCGATCTGCGCGGCCTGCGCGCCCGACGCGGTCCCGGCGTCGTTTGAACCAAGCGGAGGGTTTTCGCCATGACCGGACAAGGCGGCAGGCTGCTCGTTCGCGGTGGGGCGGTCTATGACCACGACGGTGACATCCACAAGCCGGCGATCGCCGACATTCTGGTCGAAGGCGGACAGATCGCCGCTGTCGGAGCCGATCTCGGGGACGCCGCCGCAGACGCGGAAATCCTCGATGCCTCCGGCCATCTGGTCATTCCGGGGCTGATCAACGCCCACTACCATTCCCACGATACGCTGTGCCGGGGGATGTTCGAAGAGCTGCCGCTGGAGATGTGGCTGCTCTACACGCTGCCCATGGGCGCCAATCGGAGCAAGGAGGAGGTGCGCATTCGCACCCTCGTCGGCGCGCTGGAATCCATGCGCTGCGGCATCACCACCGTCCAGGACATGCTGGGGCTGATTCCGCTGAGCGAGGACTATCTCGACGTCGTCGTCCAGGCCTACGAAGAAATCGGCGAACGGGTGATCTTCTCGCCGATGGTCGCCGACATTCCGGCCTCGGGAATGGCCTGCTTCGGCGAGCTCCTGCCGGCCGAGGTGCAGGAGATGCTCGGCACGCAGGCGCTCCAGCCGGGGCCGCAGCTCGACTTCCTCGAGGCCCAGATCCGACGCCGACCGGGTGGCGGTACGCTTCATTGGGCGGTCGGCCCGTTCGCCCCACAACGCTGCTCGCCGCATCTCCTCGAAGGCTGCGCGCAGCTTGCCGAACGCCACGATCTCGGGCTTTACATCCATGTCTACGAGACCCGCGGCCAGGCCGTCATGGCGCGCGAGCGCTACGGCGAATACGGCGGCTCGTTCATCGAATATCTGGACAGTGCCGGGGTCCTGAACCACCGGCTCAACATCGCCCACAGCGTCTGGCTGAGCCGGGCGGAGATGGACCGGATGGCAGCCGCCGATGCCGGCGCGGTGCTCAACCACATGAGCAACATGAAGCTCAAGTCCGGCATGGCGCCGGTGCTCGACATGCGCGAGGCCGGGATGCGGCTGACGCTCGGCTGTGACAACTGTTCGGGCAGCGATGTCCAGAACATGTTCCAGGCAATGAAGACGTACTGCCTGCTGTCGGCGGTCAGCGATCCCGAGCCGGGACCGCCGCGCGCCGGCGAGGCGCTCGGCCACGCCACCCTCGGCGGGGCGCGTAGCGCGATGCTCCAGGACCGGCTGGGCGCGATCACGCCGGGCCGCCGGGCGGATCTCGTTCTGCTCGACATGAACGACACTGCCTATCTGCCCTATAACAGCGCAGCCCGCCAGATCGTCTACAGCGAGTCCGGCCGCGGCGTCGCCACGGTGATCATCGACGGCCGCGTCGTGGTCAGAGACCGCCGCTGCCAGACCATCGACGAAGATGCGTTGCGCAACGAGGTGCGCGCCCTGATGCGCAGCTTCATCAGCGACTATGACGCGATCGTGAAGTCGCGCGCGGCCGCCCTGCCCCATATGCGGGCCGTTCACCGCAAGGTCTGGGAAACCGATATCGGCCTGGAGCGGTTCGTTGCGCGAACCCGTTAGGGCCGGCCCACCCGGCCGTCCGGCGGGCCCGCGGCTTCGCCGGCGGCGCGCTCCTGGCCGCCCAACGCATCGGCTAGGCGTGTTGCGGCACTACCGGGGCGCAAGGGACGCTGCTGGTCCGGGGCGGACGCCCAGCCGGTCAGGGTGAGGATCCGAAAAGTGGCCGGGATGCGGCCGTCTGCGCCCGCGTACCGGTCCCGATAGCGCGCGGCGGCGGCCAGCAGCGTCGCCCGTCGCGTCGGCCGGCGCAACCGTTGCGACAGCGCGTTGGCTTCGCCCATCGCACGCAGGTCGGCCATCAGCGCAAGCGGGCTGTCCCAGGTCA
>CAYFYS010000111.1:0-6587 GCA_964347365.1 uncultured Rhodospirillaceae bacterium
AAACGTTCTTGCCGCGCTTGTAGCCGGTTGCGTGTTCGAACTTCACCTTGGGGAAACGCCTGGCGACCTTCACCGTCGGGTTCATGAACCCGAACGAGGTGGTGAAGACCAGCCCGTGGCCGGTCGCGGCGAGCTGGCGGATGACGCGCTCGGCGTCCGCGCCTTCGCTGACGCTTTCGACATAGCTGGTCTCGACCCGGTCGCCGAAGGCCTTCTGGACCGCCTGACGTCCGATGTCGTGGCGATATGTCCAGCCGTGATCACCGATCGGCCCCACATAGACGAAACCGACCTTGAGCTTGTCGGCGGCCTGGGCGCCAAACCCGAGCGTCGTCGCCGCCGCCAGCGCGGCGACGATCATCCTTGCATGTCTCATCGCTTGCCCTTCCTGTCTTTGCGCCGAGGATCCGACCGGTCCGGATCATAGCCGGTTCGGACGGGCAGTTCATCCTCTCAACTCTCGGGCCGGAAGGTCCTGCCGAGATCCGCCGGTGCGTTGAGCCGGATCAGGGCCTGGTCGCGCGAGATCAGCACCAGGACGAGTATGGTCGCCAGATAGGGCAGCATCGACAGGAGCTGCGAGGCGATGTCGAGCCCGGCCCCCTGGACGTGGAGCTGCAGGATGGTCATCCCGCCGAACAGGTAGGCGCCGGCCAGTACCCGACCCGGCCGCCAAGTCGCGAACACCACCAGGGCGAGCGCGATCCAGCCGCGCCCGGCGGTCATGTTCTCGATCCACATGGGGGTATAGGCGAGCGAGAGATAGGCGCCGCCGATGCCGGCCATCGTCCCGCCGAAGACGACCGCCAGATAGCGGATCGCGATCACCGGGTAGCCGATGGAATGGGCGGCGTCGTGCGATTCCCCGACCGCGCGCAGCACCAGCCCGCCGCGCGTGTGATAAAGAAACCAGATCACCGCGCCGACCATCGCAAAGGACAGGTAGACCAGGATGTCGTGGCCGAACACCACCGGTCCGAGAATCGCAATGTCGCTGATGCCTGGAATACCGAGCCTGGGCAACGCATCGAGCGGCGTGCCGACATAGCCCTGACCGATGAGCGCGCTGACGCCGATGCCGAAGATGGTCAGCGCAAGCCCGGTGGCGACCTGGTTGGCGACCATGCTCAAGGTCAGCAGCCCGAACAGCAACGAGAGCACCGCCCCGGCCCCGGCTCCGGCAACGATACCCAGATGGAGACTACCGGTCCCGGCCGCAGCCGCGAAAGCGCTCACCGCGCCCACCAGCATCATCCCCTCGACGCCCAAATTGAGGACGCCGGCCTTCTCGGTGACCAGCTCACCCAACGCCGCGAACAGCAGCGGCGTCGCCGCGGCGACCATCGAGACCACGATAGCGGCAGCGGTGTCCACCTCAGACCCTCTCCGCCCGGACGTCCCGCCGGGTGAAGCGGACGCGGTAACGGACCAGGACATCGCTGGCCAGCAGGAAAAACAGCAGCATCCCCTGGAAGACGCCGGTAACCGCAAGCGGCAGTTTGAGCTCGATCTGGGCAAGTTCGCCGCCGATATAGCTCAGCGCGACCAGCAGTGCCGCAAACAGTACGCCAACCGGATGCAGCCGTCCGAGAAAGGCCACGATGATCGCGGTGAACCCGTAGCCCGGAGAGACGCTCGGCAAGAGCTGGCCGATCGGTCCGGCAACCTCGAAGATCCCGGCGAGCCCGGCGAGCCCGCCGCTCAACAGCAATGTCGTCCAGATCAACCGGCGCTGCGAGAACCCGGCGTAGCTCGCCGCGGCCGGCGACTGGCCGACCACCCTGATCTGGAAGCCGACGAAGGCGCGGCCGATCATCACCCAGCCGGCGAGCACGATCAGGAGCGCGACCGGCGCGCCGATGTTGAGTCGGGTCTCCTCGAGGAGAATCGGCAGCAGCGAGACATCTTCGAACATACGCGATTCGGGAAAGTTGAGCCCGTCGGGGTCGCGCCACGGCCCATGGACCAGGAAGCTCAGGAACAGCGCCGCCACATAGGTCAGCATCAGGCTGGGGAGGATCTCGTTGGCGTTGTAGCGCACTCTGAGCCAGGCGGGAATCGCACCCCAGGCAAGCCCGCCGAGGGTTCCGGCGAGGATCATTGCGGGTAGAATCACCACGCTGGCGCTGCCGTGGAAGGCGAGCGCCACACCGCCGCCGCAAATCGCGCCGAGGGTGAACTGACCCTCCGCGCCAATGTTCCAGACATTCGCCCGGAACCCCATCGCAAGCCCGATCGCGATGATGGCAAGGGGTGTCGCCTTGACGGCCAGTTCGGTCAGGCCGTAGAGGCTCGCCACCGGCGCGACGAAGAAGGTATAGAGCGAACGGCCGGGATCGAAACCCAGGGCCGCGAACAGGATCACGCCGGCGATCAACGTCAATGCCACGGCGATCACCGGGGTCGCCAGCAGCATCACCGCCGAAGCGCCGCCGCGCCGCTCCAGCCTAGGCAGCACGGGTCTCGACGATCTTGCCCCCCTCGTCGAACATGCCGCCCATCAGCAGGCCCGCCTGTTCCACGGTGGTCTCCCTGGTCGGCCGGCTGGCGGACAGTCTTCCCCGGCTGATCACCGCCAGGCGATCGCTGATGGCGAACAGCTCGTCCAGATCCTGTGAGACCACGAGGACCGCCGCTCCGTCCTCGGCCAGGTCGATCAGCGCCCGGTGGATCGCCGCAGCCGCCCCGACATCGACTCCCCAGGTGGGGTGGGCGGCGATCAGGACTTCCGGTCCCTGCAGGATCTCCCGGCCGATGATGAATTTCTGCAGGTTGCCCCCGGACAGGCTGCGCGCCTCGGCCGCCGGGCCGGTGGTCATCACATTGTAGCCCTTGACGATCCTGGCGGCGAAGCTGCGGATCTTCGGCAGATCGAGCAGGGCGGTGCGCAGCAGCCCCGCGCGGTCATAGGCGGTGAGGAAACCGTTCTCGGCAAGCGTCATCTCCGCCACCGTGCCCTGGCCGAGCCGCTCCTCCGGTACGAAGCACAGCCCCATTGCACGGCGCTGGCGTGGACCCATCCGGCCGACCGGCTTGCCGTCAAGGCGAACGCAGCCGGCATCCGGCGCCAGGGTTTCACCTGCGAGCGCGGCCAGGAGTTCCGGTTGGCCGTTGCCGGCAACACCGGCGATACCCAGGATCTCACCGGTGCGCACGACGAGGCTGATGTCGCGCAGCGGCGTTCCGAAGGGATGCCCGGACGCGAGGTTCAGCCGGTTGACCACAAGCCGTCCGGTGCCGGCTTGCGACGTCCGCTGCTCGGCGGGGTCGGGCAGATCGGTTCCGATCATCATCCGGGCGAGGCTGCGCGCGGTCTCGGCGCGCGGATCACAGGTCGCAACCACCTTGCCGCTGCGCAGCACGGTGGCCTTCCCGCACAGCGTCCGGATCTCCTCAAGCTTGTGGGAGATGTAGAGCACCGTGCAGCCCTCCCCAGCCAGTCGGCGCAGGGTCACGAACAGGCGATCCGCCTCTTGCGGGATCAGCACCGCGGTCGGCTCGTCCATTATCAACAGTCGCGGGTTCTGCAACAGGCAGCGAACGATCTCGACCCGTTGCCGCTCGCCGACCGACAGCGTGTGGATATGGCGGGCGGGATCCAGCGCAAGGCCGTAGCGCCTGGAGATCGTGCCGATCCGCGCGGTCAACGTGCGCATCGGCATCCGCTCGTCGCTGCCGAGCGCGATGTTCTCCGCGACCGTAAGCGAGTCGAACAGCGAGAAATGCTGGAAGACCATCCCGATGCCCAGGCGCCGCGCCTGGGCCGGGGAATCGACGACGACCCTCGCACCGTCCCAGTCGATTGTCCCGGAGTCCGCACGCAGCACACCGTAGACGATCTTCACCAAGGTCGACTTGCCGGCGCCGTTCTCGCCCAGCAGGGCATGGATCTCGCCCGGCGCCAGGGTGAGCGAGATGTCGTCGTTGGCGACCGTGCCCGGGAAAGACTTGCTGATCCCGCGCAAGGCAAGCCGCGACGTGACCTCGGTCATGGACGGGCCGTTCTCCCCTTCGAGCCGCGCAGACGGCGGCCGCGCATCGTGCAAGCCTACGCCGCCGCCCAGGGTGGGTGAAGCGCCATGATCCGGGCATATACCGGGCACGTCTCGTCATGGGCGCCGGGCAAGTACCCGGTGCTCATCAGGAATGCGCCGGTAATCTCCGTGCCGGTGAACCTGAAGGTCCTTTTGAAGAGCTTCACCCACTCTTCCTCGGGTCGTGGGTGGCAGGCGTCGAGCCAGCCGACGAACGAACCGTAGGCTTCGCGCAACGCCACCAGGCGGCGTGCGTTCTCGATCACCGCATCGACCTTCAGCCGGTTGCGGACGATGCCGGCATCGGCCAGCAGCCGCGCGCGGTCAGCCCCGCCATAAGCTGCGACAGTGGCGATATCGAAGCCTTCAAAGGCCTGGAAGAACGAAGCACGCTTCTTGAGAATGGTGAGCCAGGAAAGCCCGGCCTGGTTGATCTCCAGTGCCAGCCGCTCGAACAGCACCGCGTCCTCGCGGGTGGGAAAGCCGTACTCGGTGTCGTGATACGGTCCGTGAAAGGGGTGTCCGGGAGCGATCTCGCAATAGGACACGTGTCGTCTCACCCTAGCCGAAGAGCGATTGTGCCGCGGGCGGTGGGATCGCGCTTTGGAACGCGACCTGGATCGAAACCGGCGGCGCGTCCCGTCTCTCCCGGTCCCGGAGATACGGGAAACGCGCCCCTCGGATCAGACGGCGGCACGGCGGCTCTCAGATTCTGACCACATGGACGTCGGTGACCGGACGCTTGCCGATCGTCTTGTGAACGGTCCGGCGGATGGCGCGACGCGCAGCATCGGCAACGGCATCGTCGCTGCGGTGTGCGGTGCCGCCGAGCGCCCGGACGGCCTCGTTCATCGCATCGATCGCATCGTCCTGGAGCCCGTCGGCGTCGTTTCCGGCGACCAGGCCGTGCAGCGTCAGCCTGGAAGCGCCCGTCAGAGCGCCCCTGGCGTCAACGACCACCGTAGCGACCGCGCTTCCCGAATAGCCGATCCTGCCCCGAGCGCGCAGCACGCCGCCGTTCATGGGCACCAGCCGGGTGCCGTCAAGCGCGAGCCGGCCGGGCTCGATGCGGTTCCGGATCACCGGCGGGCCGGGGCAGAGCCGCACCAGCGTGCCGTTCTCGGCGACGATGGCCTCCGGTATGCCAGCGTGTCGTGCGAGCGCGGCGTGCGCGACCAGGTGGCGGGTCTCGCCATGGATCGGGATCAGCGCCTCGGGTCTGAGCCAGGCATAAAGCGCGGTCAACTCCTCGCGGCCGGGATGGCCGGAAACATGGATCATGCGCGGCCCATCGACGATGATCTCGATCCCTCGGCGCGCGAGCTGGTTCTGCACCCGGCCGATCGCGACCTCGTTTCCGGGGATCACGCGCGAGGAGAAGATCACCGTATCGCCGGGTTCCAGGGAGATTGCGGGGTGATCGTTGCCGGCCACCCGGGTCAGCGCCGCGCGCGGCTCGCCCTGGCTGCCGGTGATGATCATCACGACCCTGTCCGGCGGCAGGTAGCCGGCGTCGTGTTCGGTGAGCAGCCTGGGAACGTCGTCGAGATAGCCGGTCTCGCGCGCGGCTTCGAGCATGCGCCAGAGCGAACGGCCGACCAGGCAGGTCTCGCGACCGTTCGCCTCGGCCGCCCGCGCGATGGTGGCGATGCGTGCGATGTTGCTGGAAAAGCATGCAACCGCCACCCGACCGGCACAGCCGCCGATCACCTCGGTGAGGCTGGGCCCGAGCGCGGCCTCCGAGCCGGCGCGGCCGGCGACGAAGGCGTTGGTCGAATCGCATATCAGGGCCGCGACACCCTCCGCGCCGAGCGCACGAAGCGCCGCCTCGTCGGTCAGCCCGCCCACTACCGGATCGGGGTCGAGTTTCCAGTCGGTTGCGTGGACCAGCAGCCCCGCCGGGCTGCGGATCGCGACGATATGGCCCTCGGGGATCGAATGGGCGGCCGCGAGGAACTCGAGCGAAAACGGGCCCACGTCGAAGGGCGTACCGGGCGTGACGACATGCAGCGGTACATCGGCGATCAGCCCGGCATCGGCGAGTTTGCGGCGCAGCACCGCCGCGGCGAAGGGCGAGGCATGGACCGGACAGCGCAACCGGGGCCACAGGATCGCCACCGCGCCCAGGTGGTCCTCGTGAGCATGCGTCAGCACGATCCCGGCAAGTGCATCACGTCGCCGGACGATGAAATCGGGATCAGCGACCATCACGTCCACACCCGGTGCCCCGTCTCCGCAGAAGCCGATGCCGAGATCGACCATCATCCAGCGGCCGTCGCTACCGTAGAGGTTGAGGTTCATGCCGATCTCGCCCGAACCGCCGAGCGGCAGGAACAGGACCTCGCCGGATTTCGGCTGGAAAGAAGCCCCGCCCGCCGTCATGGCCTGGTGTTCCTGCGATGGATCGAGGCGAGACCGCGTAGCGTCATATCGGGATCGAGCGTGTCGATCGCTTCGGTGCCTTCGGCGAACAGCGGTGCGAGTCCACCGGTGGCGATCACCTGCATGGGGGCTGCGAACTCATCACGGATCCGCGCGACCAGCCCTTCGATG
>CAYFYS010000112.1:0-6538 GCA_964347365.1 uncultured Rhodospirillaceae bacterium
CGAGCGGAGATGATCAACGTGATGGGTGAGATGGGCTTTGAAATCGAAAAGCACCACCACGAGGTGGCGCCCAGTCAGAACGAGCTGGGCATGCGCGGCGCCAATCTGTTGCAGATCGCCGATCAGGTGCAGATCTACAAATACGTCGTCCAGTCGGTCGCCCACTCCTACGGCAAAACCGCCACCTTCATGCCCAAGCCCGTGGTCGACGACAACGGTTCGGGCATGCATGTCCATCAGTCGATCTGGAAGGACGGCAAACCCACCTTCGCCGGTTCGGGCTACGCCGATCTGTCGGAGACGGCGCTGCACTATATCGGCGGCATCATCAAGCAGGCCAAGGCGATCAACGCCTTCGCAAACCCGACGACCAACAGCTACAAGCGTCTGGTGCCGGGCTTCGAGGCGCCGGTGCTGCTGGCCTATTCCGCGCGCAACCGCTCGGCGGCCTGCCGTATCCCATTCGCCTCCAGCCCCAACGGCAAGCGGGTGGAGGTCCGCTTCCCCGACCCCTCAGCAAACCCCTATCTCGCCTTTGCCGCCATGTTGATGGCCGGTCTCGACGGGGTGGAGAACAAGATCCGCCCGGGCGATCCGATGGACAAGAACCTTTACGACCTGCCGCCCGAGGAGCTGAAGGACATCCCGACGGTTTGCCACTCGTTGCGCGAGGCGGTCGATGCGCTCGATGCCGACCGCACGTTCCTCAAGCGCGGTGACGTGTTTTCAGACGACCTGATCGACGGCTATCTCGATCTCCGGCGCGAGGAGATCCGCGCCTTCGAGTACACCCCCCACCCCATCGAATTCGCGATGTATTACAGCGTCTGACCGCGGCCAGGTCTCGCCCGCCCCGGTGCCGCAGCCCGGACGGCACGCGCCGCGGCACCGGGGCGGTTGTCCGGCCGTGCCGCGCGCCACCATGGCAGGCTTGCCAAGCCTACAGGATATTGATATTTCCGATCGTCGGTCATACCGTATCCTGTAGATGCATCGGGACATGCCTCGGACGACCGCGAAGAGGATCGCACCGAAGGCGCATTACTCCGCCGAGGACATCGAGGTGCTGGAGGGGCTGGAGCCGGTCCGGCGCCGACCCGGCATGTATATCGGCGGCACCGACGAGGCGGCGCTGCACCACCTCGCTGCGGAGGCGCTGGACAACGCGATGGACGAGGCGGTGGCCGGCCATGCGAGCTGGATCGACGTCGAGCTCGAAGGCGACGGCACGATCAGCGTACGCGACAACGGCCGCGGCATCCCGGTCGACCCCCATCCGAAATTCCCGGACGTCTCGGCGCTGGAGGTGGTGATGACCACCCTTCACGCCGGCGGCAAGTTCGGCGGCGACGCCTACCGGACCGCCGGCGGGTTGCACGGCGTGGGCATCTCGGTGGTCAACGCGCTCAGCGATCGCATGCGAGTGGAGGTGGTGCGCGACCAGACATTGTGGGTGCAGACATACGCCCGCGGCAAGCCGGGCACCAGGCTCCAGAACAGGGGTGCGGTCAACAATCGCCGGGGGACTGCGGTCAGCTTCCATCCCGACCCCGACATCTTCGATGCCGGCGCGGCCTTCCGGGCCGACCGGCTCTACGCGATGGCGCGCTCCAAGGCCTATCTGTTCAAGGGCGTGGAGATCCGCTGGCGCTGCGCTGAAGCCCGCCTGGCCGGACACGAGGACGTGCCAGCGCACGCCAAGCTGCATTTCCCGGGCGGGCTTGCCGATTACCTGGACGGTGCCCTGGCCGGGCGCAGGACCGTCGCCCCGGCCGCGTTCGTCGGCGAGGCGGCGCTTGACGGCCAGGGCGCACGGATCGAATGGGCGCTGTCCTGGGTCGCGGAAGGCGCGGCGTTCCTGCGGTCCTACTGCAACACCGTGCCCACCCCGATGGGCGGCACCCATGAAGCCGGCCTGCGCGCAGCGCTCGCCCGCGGGCTGAAGGCCTACGGGGAGATGACCGGCAACCGCCGCGCTGCGCAGATCCTCGCCGAGGACGTGATGGGCGATCTCTGCGGTCTCTTATCGGTGTTCATCAGCGATCCCGCATTCCAGGGACAGACCAAGGAGCGACTCTCCACGGCCTCGATCACCCGCCATGTCGATACCGCGATCAAGGACCATTTCGACCACTTTCTCACCGGCGATCCGGAGAGCGCGAACCGGCTGCTCGACCACGTCGTCGAGCGTGCCGAGGATCGGATCCGGCGCAAACAGGATCGGGAGCTTGCGCGCAAGACCCCCACACGCAGGGTCCGCCTGCCCGGCAAGCTGACCGATTGCAGCCGCAGCGTCGCCCGGGGCACAGAGATCTTCCTGGTCGAAGGCGATTCGGCCGGCGGATCGGCCAAGCAGGCGCGCAATCGCGAGACCCAGGCGATCCTGCCGTTGCGCGGCAAGATCCTCAACGTCGCCAGCGCGAGCGCGGACAAGCTGCGCCAGAACCAGGATCTCGCCGACCTGGTCCAGGCGCTGGGGTGCGGCGGCGGTCCGTCCTATGACGAGGCCGGGCTGCGCTACGACCGGGTCATCATCATGACCGATGCCGACGTCGACGGCGCGCATATCGCATCGCTGCTGATCACCTTCTTCTACCGCGCGTTGCCGCGGCTGATCGAAAACGGGCACCTCTATCTTGCCGCCCCGCCGCTCTATCGGCTCAGCCAGGGGCGCAAGACACTCTATGCCCGCGACGAAGACGAGAAGGACCGGCTGATCGAACGCGCATTCGACGCCCGCTCCAGGGTCGAGGTAAGCCGCTTCAAGGGGCTGGGCGAGATGCCGCCGGCCCAGCTTCGGGAAACCACGATGGATCCCGCCAGGCGGACCCTGCTGCGGGTCGTGCTCGCCGAACCGCACGCCGAGGGCGACGGGGCGGCCGAGCGCACGGCCACGCTGGTCGAGCATCTGATGGGCCGGAGGCCCGAACGCCGGCTCGCTTTCATCCAGGAACATGCCGCGGAGGTTCAGAACGTCGACATCTGAGAGTCAAGGGGCCGCCTCGGGGGCGTGTCCAGGATATTTCCGCCAGCGGGCGCGCCGAGTCTTTGACTTCGGCCGAAAAAGCCACCACATAAGCCGTGTCCGGCGTAACCGGGGCATGGCATCGTTTCCGATAAGAATACATGACGTTTGATGAATTAGGGCTGGGGCCGGACGTGCTTCGGGCCATCGGTGATGCTGGCTACCGGACGCCGACACCGATCCAGGAACAGGCGATCCCGTCCGCGCTGACCGGCCGCGACATTCTGGGCTGCGCGCAGACCGGGACCGGCAAGACGGCCTCGTTCGTCCTGCCGATGATTGAGATCCTGTCCAGCGGCCGCGCCCGGGCACGCATGCCGCGCTCGCTGATCCTCACGCCGACGCGTGAGCTGGCGATGCAGACCGAGGAATATTTTGAGACCTACGGCAAGTACCACAGGCTGACCCAGGCCCTGCTGATCGGCGGCGTATCGATGGACGATCAGGTCCGAAAGCTCGGTCGCGGCGTCGATGTGCTGATCGCGACGCCCGGTCGGATGCTCGATCACTTCGACAACGGACGGGTAATCCTCAGCGACATCAAGATCCTGGTGATCGACGAGGCCGACCGGATGCTCGACATGGGCTTTATTCCCGATGTCGAGAGGATCGTCGACCAATTGCCGCGTATCCGTCAGACGCTGCTGTTCTCGGCGACCATGCCCAGGGAGATTCGACGCCTCGCCGATGCGTTCCTGATGAACCCCAGGGAGATCGCGGTCGCGCCCCCGGCGAGCCCGGCCGAGACCGTTCAACAGGGTCTGATCGTCGTCCCCCAGGCCGACAAGCGCGCAGCCCTGCGCGCGGTCATCCGCAGCGAGGACGTCCAGAACGCATTGATCTTCTGCAACCGCAAGCGCGATGTGGACATTCTGTACAAATCGCTGAAGAAACACGGGTTCTCGGTTGCGGCCATGCACGGCGACATGCCCCAGACCTCGCGGATGACGACGCTGGAATCCTTCCGCAACAACGAGATACGCCTGCTCGTGGCCTCCGATGTCGCCGCCCGCGGGCTGGATATCGAGGGGCTGTCGCATGTGTTCAATTTCGACGTGCCCAGCCATGCCGAGGACTATGTGCACCGCATCGGGCGCACCGGGCGCGCCGGCAAGGACGGCAGGGCCTTTTCCATCGCCGCGCCCGGCGATGCCGAGTGGGTCGCCGCAATCGAAGGGCTGATCGGCAAGGAAATCCCCCGCACCGAAGTCGACGGACTGGAAAGCGCCGCCTTTGAGGCCTCCGAGGGCGCGCGGCGGCGGCCGCGGCGCGGCGGCAGGGAACGCAGTCCGGCCCCGGCCAAGCGCGCAAGGACCGCCAAGACGGCCAGATCGGGCAAGGCCGCGAACGGCAAACCGAAGCCCAGGTCGCACGACGAAAGCGAACGCGCCGACGTCAACGAGCCGGTTCTCGGCATGGGCGCGCACGTGCCGGCGTTCATGCTGCGGCCCGCCCGCCCGCAGTGAGGGCTCGATGCAGACGATATTCGTGATGGTCTAGTGCGAACTCGGCAGGGCCTACGAGGTCGCCGCCCAGGCCGTGGAGCGGATCGAGCAGGCCTCGGAGGTCCACTCGATCTCGGGCCAGTTCGACCTCCTGATGAAGTTCTACCTGGCCGACGACCAGGACATAGGCCATTTCGTCACCGAGAAGGTACAGCTCCTGCCCGACGTGAAGGACACCTTCACCCTGATCACCTTCAAGGCGTTCAGCTAGGGAAGATCTGAACGAACCCGGTTTCGGTGGGCGCACGGGGCGTCCCGTGTGTACGAGAAACGGGGTCGGACTCGATTTTTCTCATACGTGGAAGGACTCGCCGCAGCCGCAGCGGCCTTTCTCGTTCGGGTTGTTGAACACGAAGCCCGACTGAAGCTTGTCTTCCACGTAGTCCATCTCGGTGCCGATCAGGAACATCAGCGCCTTGCCGTCGATCAGGACGGTGACCCCCTTGTCCTCGACCACCTCGTCGAGCGGTGCGCGTTCGGCGGCGAACTCCATCCGATAGGCCATGCCGGAAC
The DNA here is from genome assembly GCA_964347365.1 of uncultured Rhodospirillaceae bacterium. Lineage (GTDB taxonomy): Bacteria > Pseudomonadota > Alphaproteobacteria > MPNO01 > MPNO01 > CAYFYS01. The sequence continues at coordinate 5,044 of CAYFYS010000112.1, forward strand.
ACCCGCCGGTGCGAATGCCGACCCGCAGCCCGACGGCCGGATCCTTGCGCGCGGCCATCAGACGACGGACCCGATCCGCCGCGGCATCGGTCAGGGTCATGACCTGTTTGCCCATCACATCAACCCCGCAAATCCGTTCATGTTCACATGAAGCCGAGCTCGAGCCTGGCGGCCTCGGTCATCATCTCCGGCGTCCACGGCGGATCCCAAGTGAGTTCGACATGGACGTCGTTGACCGTCTCGATCCCGCGCAGCCTCGTCTCGACCTCGATCGGCAGAGATTCCGCGACCGGACACATCGGCGAGGTCAGTGTCATCACCACCGCCACGTCGCGGGAGGGCGATACCGTGATGTCGTAGATCAGGCCGAGTTCATAGATGTTCACCGGGATCTCGGGGTCGTAGACCATACTGATCGCCTCGACGACCTCGGCGCTGAGCGCATCGGTCTCATCGACCGGGCGATCTGCGGCGTGCGCACCCGGTACGGCGGGTTCGATCACCTCATCATCCATGCTGCCAGACTCCGGATTCCGCTGCGGCCTATTCGGTGGTCACTTCCTCGCCCTCGGCCGAGAGTGCCGCGGACATGGCATGCCAGGGCAGGGTTGCGCATTTCACCCGCATCGGGAACGCGCGCACGCCGATCAGGGCGGCGAGCCCGTCCAGGCTCTCGATCTCGTCGGCGTCGACGTCTCCCTTGCGGGTGAGGATCTCATGGAAGCGCCCGAAGACGGCGCAGGCCTCTTCGATGCTTCCGCCCTTGACCAGTTCAGTCATCATCGAGGCAGAGGCGATCGAGATCGCGCAACCCCTGGCCTCGAACCGGACGTCGACGATGCGCTCGCCCTCGACCGCCAGATAGACATCCACCCGGTCGCCGCACAGCGGGTTGTTGCCCCGCGCGGCGTGGGAATGGGGCTCCAGCGGACCCGCGTTTCGCGGTTTCCTGCTGTGATCGAGGATCACGTCCTGGTAGAGCTCGCGAAGGTCCATCACGCGCCAAAGATCTCCTGCACCCGCATCAGCGCGCGAACCAGGGCATCGACCTCGCCGCGCGTGTTGTAGAGCCCGAAGGAGGCGCGCACCGTGGCCGTGACGTCGAACCGCTCCATCACCGGCTGGGCGCAATGATGGCCGGTCCGCACCGCCACACCCTCGCGATCGAGGATGGTGCCGACATCGTGAGGATGAACGCCCTCGAGATTAAAGGAGATGATCGCCGCCTTCTCCGGCGCTGTGCCGATGAGCCGGATGCTGTTGAACGCCGCCAGCCGTTCGATCGCATACGCAAGGAGGTCGCTTTCATGAGCGCCGATCCGGTCCAGTCCCAAGGCATCGACATATTCCACCGCAGCCCCCAGCGCGATCGCGCCGGCGATGTGGGGCGTGCCGGCCTCGAACTTGAACGGAAGCCCGGCATAGGTGGTCTTGGCGAAGGTTACGACCTCGATCATCTCGCCACCGCTCTGATAGGGCGGCATCGCATCCAGCA
>CAYFYS010000113.1:0-6498 GCA_964347365.1 uncultured Rhodospirillaceae bacterium
GGCGCCCGGGCAACGGCTCAGCCTGCGAACAACCGCCCCAGGGTGGGAATGCCCGCCCGGTTGCCGATGGTGCGCAGGGCTGCCCACAGCAAGGTCTGATTGGACCCCAGCACGGCGATTCCGGTGGCGCGCTCCAAGGCCTCGATCGAGGCGAAGGTCGGCAGATCCGTCGCCAGCAGGACCACCGCCTGGGCTGCGGTCCGGTCGAGCCCTTCGACGAGGTTCGCCAGGCGCCGGGGGCCGATTCGCGGGACCTCGGCCATCGCCGCGATGTCGAGCGTCGCATGGTCGCCCACCGTAAAGCCGCGCGCGGCGAAGAATGGCGGGGCGAGCGCGTGGATCGCCGCGGGGTAGGGCGTGCCCAGCACCAAGCGCTCGATACGCAGCACCGCCAGGCTGTCGCGCAGCGCCGTCCAGGCGGAAATGCAGGCCACCCCGGTGCGCTCGGCGATCGCGGCGGTGCGCGCCTCGTTCCAGCCGGGCTCCATGATGAACGTGGTGACCATGTCGGCATAGACGATCACGTCGACGCCGGTGGCGGCAAGTTCCGCGACCGCGCGATCGACATTGGCCTCCATCGCGTGGACCGCCGCAGGCGTAAGGTCTCCCGTGGCAAGGATTCGCGTGGCGTAAAGCGCCGTGCCCGCGGGGAGCACCGACCAGAGCTCGGGCTCGATCACGCTGTTGTTGGCCGGAACGATGATGCCGATCCGCCCCTGTGCGCCATACATCGCGGTTAGCCCCATGCCGGAGCGCCGCGCCGCAGCCACCGGCCCCGCGCCGCATCGCCGACGGGGCGGCCCTGTTCGGCGATCACGTGGCCGCGCAGGACCGTGAGCACCGGCCAGCCGATCAGCCGTTCGCCGGCGAAGGGCGACCGCTTGGCGCGCGAATGCACGAGGCGGTCATCGATCGTGCGCGCGCACTGGGGATCGACCAGAACCAAGTCGCCGTCCGCGCCGACGGCAAGCCGCCCCTTGCGATCGGCGATGCCGAACAGCCGCGCCGGGGCGCCGCACAGAACCTGCGCAACGCGGCTCCAGGGGATGTGGCCGCCGGCGGCGAGAGCAAGAACCGCGGGCGCGATGGTATCAAGCCCCGGCGTGCCGCCGGGGATCTCCCACGGGCTCGTCCGGTCCTTCTCCCCGGTCGCGTGCGGGGCATGGTCGGAACCCACGAAGCCGACCACGCCGGCGGCGAGCGCCGCGCGCGCGGCTTCGCAATCCGCAGCGCTGCGCAGCGGCGGGACCATCAGGGCAAAGGGGCCGTGGCGGGCGACGGCGCCGGCGTCCAGACGCAGGTGGTGAGGCGTCACCTCGATCGCCAGAGAAAGACCCGGATCGGCCGCCCGCGCCGCGGCGATCATCGCCAGGCCGCGCGCGGTGCTCACCTGGCGGGCGACGATCCGCGCCCCGGTGATCCGCGCAACCTCGATCAGCCCGGCGAGCCCGATCGCCTCCCCGGCCGGATCGCGGGCCTCGACATAGGCCATGAAATCGCGGCGTGCGGACAGCCGCCGGATGGCGGCCGCGACCAGGTCCTGGCTGCCGGTAAGGATTCCCAGAACGCCGCCGCACGAGGCGGCCGCGCGCGCCGCAGCGATCAGCCCGTCGAAATCAAGCCGTATCCCGTCCGGCGCATCGGACAACAGCCCCTCGAACGAGGTCACGCCTTCGGCCCACAAGGCGGGCAGCAGATCGAGATTGCCGGGCAGGGCCGCCGCCTGGATGGTGAAGTCGACGCGGCTGGCACCCTCGCCGGCGGTCCGCATCGCCGCAATCCCGGCAACATCGGCCACCATCGGATCGGTGTTGGGCATGCACATTACCGTCGTGACGCCACCGCAGGCCGCCCCGATGGTGCCGGTGGCGAAGGTCTCCTTGTGCGGATAACCCGGATCGCGCATATGGACGTGAGCGTCGATGAAACCGGGGAAGAGCAGCCGGCCCTTCGCATCGACCGTGGCGGCGGCATGGGCGCGGTCCCCGGCATCGAGGATCGTCGCGATCCGGCCGTCCGCGCCGACGAGGATCCCGCCGGGACGCGTGCCGTCCTCACCGACCAGAACCGCGTTGTGGATTGCTAGCAGCGCCATCGTCCGCCTCCATCGGGGGCGAGATAATGCCACATCGCAGGCGCGTTGACCCGTCGGGGGCACCCCCCTATCAATGCCTTGGGAGGATCGGCGATGGACTTGCGCATCCTCAGCGAGGCCGACGTGCGCGCGGTGATCGACATGGACGCCGCGATCGCCCTCCAGGCCGATGCCTTCGCCCGTCTGGCGGCGAGGGACTCGATCCAGGGGCTGCGCAGCTTTGCGCTGTCGGACGAGCCGCCCGGCGTTGCGGTCTTCAACCCGGCCTTCCTGATCCGCGGCGCGGGATACGGCATCAAGGTCGTTTCAGACTTCTACCGCAACGAGGATGCGGGGGTGGCGCGGCTGTCCGCGCTGGTGGCGCTGTTCGACGGGACCACCGGGCACCCCCGCACCGTCATGGAGGGCGGCTATCTGACGGACCTCAGGACCGGCGCGGGAACCGGCCTTGCGGCGCGCCATCTCGCACGCCCGGACGCCAGGGTCCTTGCGGTCATCGGTGCCGGGCGGGTTGCGCGCAACCAGCTTCAGGCGCTTGCCCGGGTCTGCGCCCTTGAACGGGTGGTCGTGGCCACGCGCTCGGAAGCGCGCGGGCGCGCGTTCGTGGCATGGGCGCGCGGGCACGGCGCGGGCGTTCCCGATTCGGTGGCGCTTGCGGGATCGGTCACCGAGGCAGTGGCCGAGGCCGACATCGTGGCCGTCGCCACGACGGCGCGCAGCCCGGTGGTCGCCGGCGCGGCGCTGCGCCCGGGCACCTTCGTGGCCGCCGCGGGCGCGCATGATCGCGCCGCCAGGGAGGTCGATTCCGAGGTCATCGCGCGCGCGGCCAAACGGGTGATCGACAGCCGGGCGGACAGCCTGGTCAATGCCGGCGATCTGATGGTCCCGATCGAGGAGGGCGTGATCGCGGCCGCCGATGTCGCCGAGATCTCCGAAATCGTCGCAGGCGCGCGACCGGGCCGCGAGAACGCAGAAGAGACCACCTACTCCACGTCGCGCGGCGCGCCGATCCAGGACCTCGTCACCGCCCAGTACATCGAGGCGCGCGCGAGCGCGCGCGGCGTGGGCACGATCATCGACATCGGCGGCGACCACGATTGAGCGAGCACGCCGCCGACCCGGTCGTTGCGCTGCGGCGGCGTGATCTGGCGCACGGAACCCGCGGGAGGCCCGATCCTTGGACGCCGCATCGCTGGGCTGCATCCTTTGCGGGGCCGCCTACCCGATGGATCACTTCGCGCGCGCCTGCCCGTCCTGCTGGGCACGCGGGCATGCCGCCAATCTCACGGTCCGCTACGGCGCCGGGCCGGCGCCTGATCGCAACACCCTGCCCGACCACCCGGCGGGCCTGTGGCGGTATGTGGACATGCTGCCGCTTGGCGCCGGGGAGGCGGTCAGCCTTGGCGAGGGGGCAACCCCCCTGGTCCCGATCGAATGGACCGGCGGCATGGAAGTGGCGGTGAAGGACGAGACCCGCAACCCGACATGGTCCTTCAAGGACCGCTTGGCAAGCGTTGCGGTATCCTGGGCGCGACGGTCGGGTGCGGCGGTGATCGCGACCAGCTCTTCGGGCAATGCGGGCGCCGCGGCGGCCGCCTATGCCGCGCGTGCCGGGCTCGCCTGCGTGATGGTGACCTTCCGCGGCGCCGCCGGACCGATGATCGCCCAGGCCCGCGCCGCCGGGGCGATGGTCCTGGAATGCGCGACCAGGGACGATCGTTGGACCGTCCTTGAGAAAGCGGTCCGCGCACTGGGCTGGTTCCCTACCGCGCCGTTCTTCGGCCCAACCGTCGGCAGCAATCCGATCGGCATCGCAGGCTACAAGACGGTCGCCTACGAGATCGCCGAACAGCGGGGCTGGCAGGTGCCCGACTGGTGCGTGTTGCCGGTGTGCTACGGCGATGCGCTGTTCGGCCTGTGGAAGGGCTTCGAGGAGATGCGCCGCTGGGGCTGGACCGAAGCGGTCCCCCGCCTGGCCGCCGCCGAGGTGTCCGGCTCGCTCGCCGCCGCGATGGCGAGCACGGCGCCGATGCCGCCGGCAATGCTGCGCAACGCCGGCTCGGTCGCGGTCTCGATCGATGCGCCGAGGAGCACCGTTCAGGCGGTCTGCGCCCTGCGTCGAACCCAGGGCGTGGCCGTTGCGCTCCAGGACGCGGCGATCCTGGAGGCCCGTGCGCGGCTGGCGCGGCACACCGGGATGTTCCTCGAAGCGTCTTCGGCAGCGGCGTTCGCTGCGATCGACCGGCTGCGCGACACCGGCGCCATCACCAGGGGCCAGAGCGTGGTCGCGGTGGCGACGGCCTCGGGGTTGAAGGATGTCGGAATCGCGCCGGAAAGGGTTCCGCCGCCGTCGGTGGTGCCCGATCTCGACAGCCTGGCCCGGACCCTGCGGGAGGCTTACGGCTTCGATGTCTGACTTCGGAATCTCGATCGACGGGTTCACCCCGGCGCGCGCCGTCGCCGCCCAGGCCCAGGCGGCCGAGGCCGGCGGCGCCAGACGGCTGTGGCTTGCAAGCCACCTCTTCCTGCGCGATCCGGTGACGCTCGCTGCCGCCGCGCTGGCGGCGACCGAACGGCTCGAGATCGCGCTGATGGCGATGAGCCCTTATGCGCTCCACCCCGTCCACATCGCGATGGCGGCAGCGACCCTCGATGAGCTTCACCCCGGCAGGGTGGTGCTGTCGCTGGGCGTCGGTGCGCCGGGCGATCTGGCCGCCGCCGGCATTGCGGCCGCGCACCCGGCCCGGACCTTGGGCGAGGCGATCGCGGTCTGCCGCGCGCTGTTCGCCGGCGAGACGGTCGCCCATGATGGCGCGGTCTTCCGCCTGCGCGACCGCAGACTGGCGAGCGGCGTGCACGCGATCCCGATCATCCTCGCCGCCACCGGACCGCGAATGCTCGCACTTGCCGGCGACCGGGCCGACGGCGTGTTGATTTCCGGCGGGGTCTCGGTCCCCTATATGCGCCAATGCCTGGCGCGGGTGAACGAAGCGGCGGGCGGACGGGCGCAGACCCGTTGCGGGCTGGTCTACGCGCTGCCCGGCCCGCCGAGCGCCATGCTCAAGCGCACGCTCGGGTTCATCCTGCGTGGCGCCCACCATGCCCCCAACCTGGCCGCCGGGCGGGTCGCCCTGGATCAGGACGCGCTGCGAACGGCCTACGCGGCCGAGGACTGGCGGGAGGTCGAACGCCTGATCGCGCCCGACGTGGTCGCCGGCCACGCCGCCTGCGGGACGGAAGAGGCGGTGCGTGCGCGGCTGGACGCATACCGTGCCGCAGGCCTGGACCACATCGTGCTCGCCGGGCTCGGCACGCCCGAAGAGATTGCCCGGACGCTTGCCGCCGCGGTCTCCGGCCCGCCGTGACAGCAATCGCTGCGGCCGTCATAATCCGGTGCCGGTTCATACGGGAGAGCGGCGATGGACAACGCGCTCGATACCCAGCCACGGACGGGCGACCCGCGGACGTCGGCAGATACCGGGCACTGGCTCGCCCGGGTCGCCGCCGTCGGCCCGACGATCGAGGCCGCAGCGGCCGATGCCGACCGCGCCCGCCGGCTGACCGACGAGGCGATGGCTGCAATCCACGGCCAGGGGCTGCTGCGGCTCCTGCTGCCGCGCCACGTCGGCGGGTTCGAGATGCCGTTGCCGCAGTTCTTCGCCGTCGTGGAGTCCGTGGCAGGCTATGACGGCAGCGCCGCGTGGTGCATCTGTCAGGGCAATGCGTGCGCAATGCTGGCGGCCTATCTCGGGATACCGCTGGCCCGGTCGATCTGGGCGGACGATCCGTGCGCTGTCCTCGCCTGGGGACCGGGCAAGGCGGTGGCGCGCGCGGTCGATGGCGGCTACAGCATCACCGCGGACACCGGTTTCGCCAGCGGCAGCCACCATGCCAGCTGGCTCGCCGCACATTGCCTGGTGGTCGAAGCCGACGGCACGCCCCGGCGCGACGCCGAGGGCGTCCAGGAGAACCGGACGGCGCTGATCCCGGCCGGGCAGGTCACTCTGGGCGATGCCTGGGATACGATCGGGCTCCGGGGTACCGGCAGCGACGGCTTCGTCGTCCAGGATCTGTTCGTGCCCGAGGATCACACGATCGTGCGCGCCGACATGATCGAGACCTGCCCGGTGCGCTCGATCCTGCACGGCCTGCCGCTGATGACCGTCTATGCCAGCGGATTCGCGGCGGTGGCGCTGGGCATCGGCCGGGCCTTCCTCGATGCCTTCCTCGAACTGGCGCTGGAGAAGAAGCCGCGCGGGATCGCGGCCACGCTGTCGGACAACCCGGTGGTCCAGGACGAGGTCGCCCGCGGCGAAGCGCGGCTGTCGGCCGCCCGCGCCTTTCTGAGCGACGAAATCGTCCGCGGCTGGAGCGAGATCGAGGCGACGGGCCGGATGTCGCTC